>CAZZPX010000048.1:522-11632 GCA_964655955.1 uncultured Phycisphaerales bacterium
TCACGTACCAGGTCGTGTCGTAGCGCAGATGTATTGCCAGGTAGACGAACACATCGGGCACGATCGCAATGACGAGCGCGACCGGCAGAAGCAGGAGCGCCAGCCACCAGTTGTAGACCAGGAGCACAATCCAGCCGATCAGGATCGCCACATCCATCGGCAGCAGCGCCAGCCAGAACCAGAAGCGCCGATAGCTCAGGTAGCCTTCGCAGGGGCGGAAACTGGTGACGCCGCGCGCGTGCGCGGGCAGCGAAGGCGGCTCCTGGGGCACGCGAAAGAGCGAGGTCAGAACGCTCCACACGCCCCGGTACACCCATTGCGATGCTTCTCGCCCGGCCGCTGCACTCATGACGCCGCCTCCCGCTGCTCTGCAAGCGCCCGCAGCGAGTCGCGAATCTCGCGGAGCAGCAGCAGCGCTTCGTCGTCACTGCTCGCTTCGCCCTCAAGTTCCGGTTCGTGCCCTTCCGTCGCCTCCTCGCGCGCTCCGCGCATCGTCGCGTAAAGATAGTCGCGCAGGCGCTCGGGATTGCGGATGCCCTCGATGGTCATCTCCGCCCCAGCCGCGCCAGAGGCGGTCTGGACGGCCACGCTCGAAAGCCCCAGCCAGCGATGCACGAGGTTGCGCGTCACGTGAATGTCCTGGATGCGGCGGTAGGTCAGATAGATCTCGCGCCTGAAGAGCAGCCCCCACGACATCGACACGCCGCGATCGTCGAACTTGTATACCAGCGTCTTGTACTTGAAGAAGAGCGGCAGAAAGACGAAGGGAAAACCGATGATCGTGAACAGGGAGACAATGAGATAGTACGAGAGCAGCGCCGAGTCAGGTCGCGTAATCGATGCGGGGTCGAACTCCATCTCGTGCTGTGTGTCGGCTGTCGCGGCAGGCGCGCCGGCTGGATCCTCGGCCTGTGTGTCGTTCATCGGCGGCTCCTCTGCTGCATTGCTGGGAATGCAGGCCCCGCGCTGTCAGCAGCGCGAGGACAGGCGAGCCGGCAGCACGAGGCAGCGCAAGGGGCGGGGGCGCCCGCCGCCCCGCCCACCACCTCAGCCGGGGCTGTCGGGCAACTCCAGGGGCATGTCGTCGTCATCGTCCGCCGCTGCCGCATCGGTTCCCATCATCTCCGTCGGCGCGATGCTCGGATCCTCCCACAGTAAATAGCCCGCATCCAGTTCAGTCCAGACTTGTTCGCCGAACTGCGATTCCCAGATCGGCTCGGCGCGGCCGCCAAGGACGAACGCCAGGAAACTCGCCAGCAGCTTGTCAACCTGGGCGCGCACGTCATCGGCGAGCGAACCGTCCTGCCGCGCCCGGGCGACGACTTCCGTCACCTGCACGTTCTGATAGGTGACCAGCCCTTCGAGAATGACCCGGTCCTCGGGATAGATCATGGCGTCGCCGAAACGACGGGCGAAGAAGAATGGACGATCCGTCGACGCGAGATGCGCCACGGGGCTTGCCTCCGCCAACGCGCGCGGCTCCTTGATCGGGTCGCCGATGCGCTCCGCATAGAACTCACGCATGGGGTGCTCGCGGGGGACGACCTCAAGATAATGACTGAAGTTGAGCGGCCCGAAGAGATTCGCGCCTGCGGCAAAGACATCGCCCGCCTTGCCGAACGCCACCTGCGCCAGCGCGCCGCTGACGCTGTATCCCATGATCGCCAGTTGCTGCCTGCTCGTCCAACCCTGCTCGATCAGCCAGCGGCCCGCGTCGATGTGATCGGTCAGGATCTTGCCGTCGATGTCGGCGTATCCCTCGCGCTCGAAGCTCTTACCGAAGCCCGACACGCCCCGGGCCGCGGGCATCACCGCCACATAGCCGTGATTCGCCAGCCACTGCCGCAACGCGTCATATCGGAAGTGCGGCCGCTCCCACGGCTTGGGATTCACGACCAGCACCATCGGTGCGTCGGCAAGATCGGCCGACGAAGCCAGGTTCGGCGGCAGCGTCAGATATCCGTGCACAACGGCGCCGTCGCGTGCGGTGAATGAGAATGTCTCCAGCCGCCCCAGTTGATCGGAGCGCAGCGCTTCGTGGCTCGATGCGATCGGCTTGACTTGACTCGACCCGGGCACGAAGTGGTATGCCTCCACGATTCCGTGCTGATTCGGAGCGCTGATCAGCCAGGCGTCGTCGCCCCTCGCCCGCCCGTCGATGTCGAATCCGTACGGGAAGCGCTGTTCAAGCAGGGCGAAGTCAGATTCAAGTCGCGGATCAAGCACGTCCCACTTCGTCGTGCCCAGCTCATAAGAGACCGCCTGCACAAGGCCGGTTTCCTCATCGAGAAGCACCTCACCGGCATCGACGCCCGGTCGCGACCAGATCACCTCCGGGAAACCGTAGGTCAGGTCGGTGCGCACGACCGCGGCCGCATCGCGACCCCGGCTGTCCTTCGCCAGCACCGTGCGCAGTTCGTCATCAGCCCAGAGCGCCTGGCTGCGGATGAAGTCCAGATCGACCCAGCGCATGAGCGGAAATTCCTGACGGGGCAGGATGGCCTCATTGCCCAGGAGTGCCCGCTCATTGAAGTAGTTGCGCTTCGCGAGGCGCTCCTCGGCGAGGATCTGCAGCCCGGAGCCGATCAGCAGCCTCGCCGTACCCACGCCGGGTTCATAGATCACCTCGATCTCGCCCGTGGTCACGTCCAGCAGGGCCGCGTCGAAAAGCCCGGGCACGACGTCCTCGACCCCGATCAGCGCCACGCCAGGAAGGTCGGAATCGACCGCGAGTAACTGGATTCGCGGCTCCCCGGCCAACGTGAGATCAACGGGGTCCTGCCCCGGCTGCACAAGGTAGAGCCGCTCGGTCACGCGCTGCACGGGCTGCTGCACGGCACCCTGCGCTGTCTCGCGCTGAATCACCTCCACCCGGACCTCGCGGCTTAGGCAGAGCAGGCGCTCACCATCCGGGAGCCAGAGCATGTCGCTGAGGCTCCCTCGCACGGCCCCTGCGGCGAGAAGTTGATCGTGGGAGTCATCCGCGGCGGACCACAGCCACAGTTCCTCACCCCCGTCGACTCGCTTGCTGTAGGCCACGCGCTCTCCCGAGGGCGAGAGCGTGAACTGCCAATGGTCGGGCGAACTCACGAACTCCTGGTATTCGCGCAGCGGCACAGTCTGCAACGCCGGCGGCGCAAGCTCGGGTGAGGCGTGCGGCGTCGATTCAACGTCGGCGCGGCACCCGCCCAGAGTGAGCAGAGCGGGACCCAGAAGCAGCAACAGGAGATTTCGTGGGCAGGGGCCGAGCATGGCGCTTCGTTCCTCTCAATGCGAGTCTGGTGAACCGGTGCAGGACGCCGTCACGGTGGGTGACGGCGTCATCGCCGGGGAATCTGCGCGGCTCAGTCTAATGTGAGCGGGAGAGCGGGGCCAACCGGGCGTGCGATGTCAGTTGCTGGTTCCGCCGTCGCCTCCGTCATCGCCCCCATCGGCGCCATCGTTCCCGCCGCCGCCATCCTGGTCGTTTCCGCCGCCGCTCGAGGGCGGGATGATGCTGCGTCGGCGATTGACCACGACCCGCCTCGCCCCCTCGGCGAGCATCTGCTGAACCTCGTCGATCGTCAGCGAAGACTTGCCGCGGATCAGGCGGATGACCTTCTGCGTGTTGATCAGGCCGTTCTCTCCCTGCTTGGCACCCGGCTTGACGATGAGCGTCACCAGGTCGCCGGGATCGTCCGGCTGGTCGGGGTTCTCACCCGCGTCGCGGACCGGCTGCGGGCCAACGCTCGCGTCGCCGATGCCGTCCCACATCAACTGCAGGCGGCCGACGTTGTCATCCGGATCGTTGTCCGCGCCGGCGATCGCCTCGCCCACTTCGATGTACGAGGCCATGCGATTGAAGTGCTCGCGGTTGTGATCGGCGACCCACTGCCGCCAGGGTGTGACGATGCCTTGGCCGAAGAGTTCGTCGCGGGAGTCAAAGGTTCGCACATGCAGTTCGCCGCCCGGGGTCAGGAAGGGAATCAGCAGGCCGGCATCCTTGTCGGGGAAGTTGGGATGCACGTTGACGCAGGAGGCTCGGGTGATCATGCGGTCCCAGGACCACTCGGAGATCACGTGGATCGGGCTGGCCTCCACCAGGTCGACCCACTCCCATCCCTTCTGAATGCCAAGCTGGTCGGCGTAGGTCGAATCAAAGCCGAGATCCGCCAGCCCCTGCAACTGGGCCAGCGCCGCATCCCATTCCGCCGGATCGCTCAGGTCGCGCTCGACGACGGTGCCGTTGACAACCTTCCTGCCCGGCCGCGACATGGCCATCAGCCGCACATTCTCGTACTCGGAGCGAACGCGCGCGACGACGTCGGCGAGCGACCCTTCCAGGGAGGCTTCGAGCTGAAGGGCATCGGGGTTGAACTCGAGCGACGGCGCGAGCTGCTCCTGTTGCGCCCACACGCCGGTGCTCCCCAGGATCAGTTCGCCGTTGTCACGTTCGGTCAGCCAGCGATCCCAGTGCCGGCCGAGCGCTTCCTCCCATGTCGTGCCTGGCTCGAAGTCGTAGCTGCCGTAGTAGTCGTACTTCTCCGAGTTGCGCAGGTTGTAGAAAACGATGGGGCCGACCCGCTCATAGCGCACCGGACCGTCGCGCAGCGCCTGGTGAGCCTGATACGGCTGGAGCACCTTGCGCCAGCGTTCCGGGCCGTCGGCGAAGCGAATGTGCAGGTCGAACTCCTTGTGCACCCCCGGCTCGGCGCCGCCGACCAGCGAGAACATCATGAGCACGCCGGGCGTGGTGTTCGTCGACTCCCACACCTGCATCTCGTACTCCTCGCCGATCTCCGCGAGGGCGAAGTACCCCACTGTGTGCTGGCTGTCCCAGATCGCGTAGACCGGGCTGAACGCGGAGGGCGGGAAGTCGCCGGGGTAGTGGTAGCGGTACCCCTGTTCGCGCGGGAAGACCACATCGGCATAGCTGCCCGCGTAGATCGGCTTGAGCATGCGCGCCTGGCCCTGAAAGCCGAACTGCCCCATGAAAACCTTGATGTCCTCGTGGCCATTGCCGTCGATCGCAATGTGCAGGTCAATGCCGTCTTCGACCGGTTCGACTGTCACCGCCACGTCGCTGCTGCTCTCGGTCGTCCTATAATAGACCGTGTTGCCCTCAATCGAGCGCTTGCTCGCGGGGGCAATGAGTGTCTTGCGATTGCCGTTGGCCGTCGCGATCAGTTCCATGCCGTTCCAGCGGACGGAGTCGAACGAGCCGCTTTGCTCGTGCAGCTCGACGACCGGGACATCGCCGACCGTGGTCGCCAGGAAACAGGTGAGTACGTGCCAGAACATGCTCGGGCTCCTGCCTCGCCTCCGGGTGCGCCCTCAGGCCATCGACCGTGGATGGCTCCTCTTCAGTATCTGCTTTCCAGCCTCCCGCGCTCACCTATCATCTCTAACCGTCGCATTCGCAGCATCTTGCGTGGCAGCTGGGCAAGGGCTGCGGCCCGTGCGGATTGTGTGGCGCAGGTGCCGCACGGGCGAGGGATCGCCACAACCGCCCGAGGTGGCGACACAGACGCCCCCGGCGGACACCACCGCATCCGATAACGCCCAATCGGCGTGACTCCCCTCTTCCGGGGAACCAGGCGGCGCGACTTGCGGAATTCTTCGCGTAAAGGAATAGACGCGGCCTCAAGGACGTTACAATGGTTGATCCCCCCTTCGTGTGCCCTGACGGCCTTTGTGCCGTCGGGGCGCTTTTCGTTTTGTCCCGGCCTGGCATTGGCCCCCGCTTCGACTTGCAGCAACCCGACCATGCCGGGTACACTCCCCCGTTCCGCCGCAGGCGGCTGTGCGCGCAGTCGCTCAATCGGTGGCATCGTGTAGTCAGCGAACGGAACCGAGACGACCCAGTATGCCGACCATCAACCAGCTTGTCCGCAATCCCCGCCGGGCCCCCAAGGCCAAGAGCAAGACCGTCGACCTCGATCAGTGCCCGCAGCGTCGCGGCGTCTGCCTGCAGGTCCGCACCGTCACCCCGAAGAAGCCGAATTCGGCTCTGCGCAAGGTCGCGCGCGTTCGCCTCTCGAACGGTCGTGAAGTGACGGCCTACATCGGCGGCGAGGGACACAACCTCCAGGAGCACTCGATTGTGCTCGTTCGTGGCGGCCGCGTCCGTGACCTCCCCGGTGTGCGCTACCACGTCGTGCGCGGCTCGCTGGACACGCTCGGCGTGGGGAACCGCAAGCAGGGCCGCTCGAAGTACGGCACCAAGCGCGGCAAGTAAGACAACGCAACCGGCCCCATCCGCATGGGGCGTTTCCCCTCGGCAAGTAATCGCCGGCCCCGACCAGGTCGGCGGTGAACACGCAAGCCCGGACCCGCGCAGCCGGGCCGATGAGCCAAAGGAGCAATCATGGCAGGTCGCATCACCAAGTCGGAAGAGCAACTGCGTCCCGATCCCCGTTACGGGAGCAAGACGCTCGCCAAGTTCATCAACTGCATCATGTGGGACGGCAAGAAGGCCCCCGCTCAGCGCGTGGTCTACGACGCCCTCGACGACATCGCCAAGCGCCTCGAGAAGGATCAGGATCCTGACAAGCCCGAGAGCGCTTTGGAAGTCTTCGACACCGCGATCAACAACGTCAAGCCGATCGTCGAGGTCCGCTCCAAGCGTGTCGGCGGCGCCAACTATCAGGTGCCCATCCAGGTGAACAAGCGGCGGCAGCAAAGCCTCAGCTTCCGCTGGATCATCCAGGCCGCCCGCAAGGAGAAGGGCCGGCCCATGCACGAGCGCCTGGCGCGCGAACTGTGGGATGCCGCCCACGGCGAAGGCAAGGCAATGTCCACCCGCGAGCAGACGCACCGCATGGCCGAGGCCAACAAGGCCTTCGCCCACTTCGCCTGGTAATCGCACCGCACTCACACTCGTGAACCCCCGCCGCCCGGCCTCGCGCCGGGCGGTTGTCGTTCTCTCGGCGGCTGATTCTCGAAGCAATCGAGACCCAGCCGGACCACTTCTTCGACAGGTGCGTCGCCGAACAGGAGCAGCCGCGCATCCCGGCAGGGAGGCGCCAGCCAGCCCCGGTCAAGCCGACACCCAGTAACGGAAAGACCTTTCCGCCTATACTGTCGCCGCCCTTGTTGCACCGGGCGCGATGGACGTCCGCGGGCCCCGGCCGAGCGAGCATCGCGAGCCCATCACTTCGACCACGGAGCCGGATGACACATCGAATCCTCATCGCGGAAGACGAAAAGGTCCTGCGCCAGAGCCTCGCCAAGCTCCTCGAATCCGAGGGATACGAGGTCCTCCAGGCGGAGAACGGCAAGCAGGCGTACGACCTGCTCGTCGAGGAGCCCGTCAACCTCGTCATCTCCGACATCCGCATGCCGGAGATGGACGGCGTGCAACTCCTCGGCCGCATCGCGCAGCTCGCCTCCGGCACGCCGGTGATCATGGTCACGGCGTACGGCACCGTGGACAACGCGGTGGAGGCGATGCGCAAGGGTGCCTGGGACTATCTGCTCAAGCCCGTCCAGTTCGATGATCTGCTCATCAAGGTGAAGCGGGCCCTCGAGTTCGAGGACATGTCGCGCCAGCGCGAGGTGCTGGTCGAGCAGCTTGCCGGCGGCAGCACCTTCCACGACCTGGTCAGCGAAGCGCCGAACATGCAGGTCCTCTACGAACAGGTCAAGAAGCTCTCCACGGTCAAGAGCAGCGTCCTCATCGTGGGGGAGTCGGGCACGGGCAAGGAACTCTTCGCCCGGGCCATCCATTACAACGGCGCCACCCGTAACAAGCCATTCGTCGCGGTGAACTGCGGCGCGATTCCCGAAAGCCTGATCGAGTCGGAACTCTTCGGCCACCGCAAGGGCTCCTTCACCGGGGCCATCCGCGACAAGACGGGGCTCTTCGAAGCGGCGAACGGCGGCACGCTCTTTCTCGATGAAATCTCGACACTGCCCATGAGCGTGCAGAGCTCGCTCCTGCGCGTGCTGGAGGACCGGCAGGTGACGCCTGTGGGCGACACCAAGTCGCGCCCGGTTGACTTGCGGATCATCGCGGCGTCGAACCAGGATCTGGAAGAGATGGTGCGCAAGGAGGAGTTTCGCGAGGATCTGTACTTCCGCATCAACGTCATCCTGCTCACGCTGCCCCCGCTGCGCCAGCGCAAGGGCGACATTCCCCTGCTCGTCAACCACTTCGTGGACAAATACACCAGGGAGATGAACAAGGAGGTCAAGGGGATCAGCGCCTCGGCCATGCGGGCGATGCTCAGCCACGAGTGGCGGGGCAACGTGCGCGAACTGGAGAACGTCATCGAGCGGGCGGTGATCTTTGCCGAGGGGCGCGAGATCACGGTCGAGGACCTTCCCTTCACCGCCAGGGTCGACGAGGGGGAGCCCAGCGAGGATCTCAAGGAGGCGCTGCGGCAGTTCGAGCGGCAGCACATCGTCTACAGCCTGCGGCGGCACAACTATGACAAGAACGAGACCGCCAAACAGCTCGGCATCGGCATCTCCAGCCTGTATCGCAAGCTCGACGAACTGGGGATCCCCAAGAACATCGATGCCAGCGCGGACAAGGGGTGACCTGCTGCAGCGACGGTGGCGCGTGGTGCGGGTGAGAATGGATGACCTCAAGCTCTACCGCCGGTCAACTCCAGAGTGGCATGGCGTTTGTAAGGGGAGGCTTGGACGCCCTGAGTTCGCAGCCGAGTCACTCCATGCGCCTCTTTTGGGTCATCATGTCGATCGTGCTGGTCGCGCTCACGCTGGCGCTGCTGGCGTGGCTGGGGTCGCTGCAGCAGCCGACGGCGGCGTCGGAGGCGGAGAGAAACGGCCCTGGCGCGGCGGAAACGCTGCGGCTTTCCCTCATTCCGGAACGGGATATCTTCGAGCAGCGGCGGCGCTACCAGCGTCTCGCGGCCTACCTGGGACCCCGCCTGGGGTGCGATGTGCAGGTGGTGACTCAGAACACCTACGAAGCCGCTCTTGCCGATCTTGAGAATGGAGCCGCCGACGGTGCGTTCCTGGGCTCGTTCGTAAGCGTGCTGGCCATGGATCGCTGCGGGGCCAAGGTGCTGGTCAAGCCCGAGACATCCGGCGGCGTCACGACGTACCGGGGCGTGCTGTTCGTCCGCGAGGGCTCGCCGATCCGTTCCGTGACCGACCTGGCAGGGAAGTCGATCGCCATGGTGCGGGCGACGACGGCGGGAGATCTCTTTCCCATCGCTGAGATGAAGGGCGCAGGAATTCTCGACGGCGACAACCAGCCCACCATTCGCTGGGTGGGAACCCATGACGAAGCGATCCATGAGGTCATGGAGGGCCGCGTCGACGCCGGCGCCGCCAAGGATCTGCGGCTGGACGCATACCGGCGCGAGCACCCGCAGGCAGCGCTGGTGCGGCTCGCCGAGAGCGCGGCGGTGCCGAATAACGCGCTGCTGTTGACGCCGACCGCTGCGGCGAGGTGGGGAGAGGGGCTGCGCGAGGTTCTTCTGGGGATGTCGCATGAGAGCGAGGGGCAGCGCGTGCTGGCGGAGTTCGGCGCGGACCGGTTCGTGCCCGCAAATGCCGCCGAGTACGAGAGCATCCATCGGATGGTCGAAGCGCTCGGAGATGACTGGCAGCGCCTGGGCGTGAGCGGCGCCGCGCCGCGGCGGGTGGAAATCACCTCCGTCGATGAGGAGGGGTGAGCGGAACGTGCTGCGCAAGAAGCTCATGCTGACGCTCGGGTTTCTGGTGCTCTGCATTCTGGCGGCGGCGGTGACAGCATCGATGCTGCTGCAGGACGTGCTCGCCGATCTCGGTCATATCAATGACGTCGCCCTGCGAACTACCGCCGACGCCTGCCGGCTGAGCACCAAGGTCACCGCGATCGAGGTGGAACTGAACGAGATTCGGCTGCAGCAGGAGACGCATCTGGATGACCTGATCACGCAGGTGGAAGCACTGCGGAGCGAGGTCGAGGAACTGGGACGAGCGGAGGTCGTCCGCACACAAGGCGCGGAGCACTACGCCCGGCTGCAGGAGGTGCTGCCCCAGTTCGTCGGCGAGGTCGGGGCGCTGGCGACGACGCACGACCCGCAGCTTTCGATCGAACACGCCAACGCCGCGCTGGAAGCATCCATCGCGGTGCGTCAGGAGACGGCAGCGCTCGTGCGGATCGCGCAGGACTATGCCAGTGATGCCCAGCAAACGGTGACGCGCAAGTTTCGCAACGTCTTGCTGGGCGTGCTCGCCGTGTTCCTCGTGGTCATCAACGTCGCCATCGTTCTGCTGCTGCGGGCGGCGACGATGGTGCTGCGACCGATCGACGAGTTGGTCGAGGCGAGCCGGCGCCTGGCGCGGCAGGAGTTCGATCATCGAGTCGAACTGATGCGCAACGACGAGTTCGACCAACTGGGGCGGGCCTACAACCGCCTCGCGGAGCAACTTCAGGAGATCGAGGAGCGCAAGCTGGAGGCGCTCCAGCAGATGGCGCGCACGCTCAGCCACGAGCTGAACAACGCCATGGCGATCATCTCGCTGCAGGTGGAGCTGGCGGAGCGCACCTCGGGGGGCGCCCAGGAGTTGCTCGAGCCGCTCGTGCAGATCCGCACGACGCTGGAACGGATGCGGACGACGGTGGAGGCGCTGACGCGCATTCGCCGCATCGTGCTCACGGACTACCTCGAGGGAACACAGATGCTTGATCTGGAGCGGTCAATCGAGGACGATCCGCAGGCGTAAGACGGCGACGGCCCCTGCAGACGGAGAAGACCGCGTGATCGAGCCCGGCCCTCGATCGGCACAATCACTGGACCTGCTTCTCAGCGAACTGCGCTGGTTCGTGTCGCTGCGCTGGCTGGCCGGTCTGGCGACGCTGCTGGCGGGGCTCTCGGCGCCGCTGATTCAGCCAACCGCCGGCGCGGGGGCCGCCGTCGCGGCCCTGGGGCTCGGCATCCTGGCGTACAACGCGGTGCTGTTTCTGGCGTTAGGGCGCGGGCGAGACCCCCAGCCAGACGAGTCGGGAGCGCGGCCGCACGCCCTGGCCTGGGCACAGATCATGCTGGACCTGGCCTCGCTGACGATCCTGTGTCTGCTGACGGGTTCGACCCACAGCCCGGCTCTGGGGCTGTACGTGCTGCACATGATCTTCGCCAGCCTGCTGCTGGGCGCGGTCGCCGCCTACGTC
>CAZZPX010000049.1:0-662 GCA_964655955.1 uncultured Phycisphaerales bacterium
TAGAGGAAGTGACGAATGACGAATGTCTAACGTCGAATGAGGATCAGAGCGCATCCACATCTCTCATTCTTCATTCGCTCTCCGTGTCTTTGTACCACTCGCTCTCCCGTCCTTCGTGCGGACCCGCCTTGTCCTCCAGCGCCTGCTGCGCTTCGGCGCTGAGCGGCTCGAAGGCAACAGCGGCGGCGTGCGCCTCTTCCACGTGCTGCACGGTCTGGCAGCCCGGCACGATGACGTCGACGCCCGGCTGCGACAGCGCGTAGTGGACGCACTGCGGCACGCTGAGCTTCTGCAGTAGCCCGCCGCCCGCGTAGACCTTCATGGCGATGACCGCGATGTTATGCCTGATCGCGACGGGGAGAAACTGCCGCACGAACGACTGGCGCTTCGTGTCCAGCGGATTGATCGGCACGAGGACGTTGAAGATATCGCAGCGCTGGCAGGCCTCGATGAGATACTTCGGATTGAAGTGGGCCGTGATGCCGATGTGCCGCGCAAGTCCTTCCTCCTTCGCCTTGGCGAGTCCAGCGAGCACGGCCCTGTCGCCGAAGAGCGTCTCGACGTCGTCGCGCAGGGCGTGCACCTGGATGCTGTCGACAGAGTCCGTCTGCAGGCGCTTCAGCGACGCTTCGAGTTCGCGGCGGGCGCCGTCGGCGCTGCGC
>CAZZPX010000049.1:672-11603 GCA_964655955.1 uncultured Phycisphaerales bacterium
CCGGAACCGGCGGCGAACCTCCGGCAGATGGTCACGGGCGCCCACGAGGAGCCCGACGAGCCCTCCGCCGAAACACGCGCCGAGTGCGATCCACACTATCGGACTTGTGCCGTCGGCGCTGCGTTCGAGCGTCTTGGTGGCGATGAAGAACTCGTCGCGCTTCTTCTCCTTCAGCGCCAGGCCGATGCGCCGCTCCGCCTCGCCGCGCGTGTAGCTCGGCGCCGTGTCGAGATAACGCACGCCGAGCGCGATCGCCTTGTCCAGGACGGCGAGCGCCTCCTCGTCGCCGGGCAGCGTGCTGAGCGGATACGTCCCCAGCCCGAGCCGGGGCAGCGTCCGGTCCGAAGCGCCGAGTTGGATTAGCGGCAGGGTTGGTTCGGCTGCGAGCTCCGGCGCTTGCTGCAGCGCGCCGCGCACGAGTGCGGGGCCGAGCGCGAGTCCCGCGGTCGAGAGAAGGAAGGATCTGCGTGTGGTGTGTCGTGTCATGTTCTCGTCTCCCTCAGCGGTCGCGCTCTTCACTTATATGCCCGCTTACGCTCCTTGCGCCGGGCGAGTTCGCTGGCGTACTGCCTTCCCAGTTCATCACGATGCTGGCGTGCCCAGTCGGTCAGCTTCGTCTCGCCCGCCGGGGGCGAGTCGACGCAGAGCAAATCCGCCATGAGACCGTCCACCTCCGGGCGCGTGATGATCACATCGCCGACCAGTCGGCCCATGAGCCGCGCCACGGCAAGGCCCAGCCAGATGGGTACGCGCACCATTGGCCGCTTCTTGCCGATGATGCCGCCGATCGTCTGCACAAGCTCACGATAGGTGAACGTCTCCGGCCCGATCGCATCGATGATGACATTGTCGTTCGATTCCGCCTGTTCGACCGCCAGCCTGGCCAGATCGTCGACGTGGATCGGCTGGAGACGGTACTGCCCGTCGCCGAAGACGCCGAAGATCGGCAGCCGCCGCAGCACGAAGGCGATGTTGTTGATGAGGATGTCCTCGCGGCCGAAGAGCACGGCCGGACGCAGGATCGCGTGCGACAGGCCGGAGGTGATCAGCGCCTCTTCCATCACCGCTTTGCTGGAGAAATATTCGAGCGGCGAGTCCTCGCTGGGGTTGGTGATGCTCACGTGCACCACGCGCCGCACGCCCGCCTGCTTCGCAGCCTCGAAGAGGCGCAGCGTGTTTGCGACCGCATCGCGCTGCCTGAAGAGCGGATGATTGAAGCGCACCCAGTAGGTGTTGTAGAGCACCTCGGCCCCGCGCAGCGACTCGGCAAGCTCGTCAAGGTTGTCAAAGGCGAGCGGGCGAACTTCGAGACGACCGTGCAGATCGCTCTCACGACCCGGCGAGTTGGTGAGCGTACGGACGCTGACGCTGCGTTCGAGCAATCGCCGCGCGATGTACTGCCCGCTGTAGCCGAACGCGCCGGTGACGGCGTGCACTGGAGCCGTGTCGTTCATGCCCTCAATCATAAGTGGTATGACTGCAAGCTGCGGCTGCTTGCAGCTGCGGGACATGATGGGCAGAAGAACCGCTGGCGGGGACGCCGCAGCTCACTGTCCTGGCGGTGACGCCGCGGCCCGCTCCGCTAGACGCTGACCACGCCCGCCAGGGCCAGCACGAGCAGCGCCGCCGTCAGCGCCAGGCGGTACCACCCGAAGATCGCCAGGCCGTGCCGCGTCAGATACGCGACCAGCCATTGCACCGCGAGGGCGGCGGTGATCGTCGCCACCAGCAGACCCAAGACGACCGGCACCGGGCTGAGCGTGTCGAACATTGTCGGCCCCTCCGCCGCGACGTCCTGATACAGCTTGTAGGCGCAGGCTCCGCCGAGCGTCGGCAATCCCAGCAGGAAGCTGAATTCTGCCGCCTGCGCCGGGCGCAGGCCGACCATGGTGCCGCCGGCGATGGTCATCATGGATCGGCTCGTGCCGGGCCACATGGCGACGCATTGGAAGAGTCCGATGACCAGCGCCTGCCAGGGCTTGATGTGTTCGAGATCGACGAACTCGATGCGGCCCGCGCGCCGGCGATTCCAGCGGTCGAGCCAGATCATCCACACGCCGCCCAACGACAGGGCGAGCAGAACGGGAATCAGGCTGAACAGATGCGTTTCGATCGCTTCGTTGAAGAGCACGCCCAGCACCGCCGCGGGCAGAAAGGCGATGACGAGGTTGATCAGCAGCCGCAGCCCGTCGCGGTCCTTGCCGGCGAGCCCGCGCAGCATCTGCACGATGCGCGGCCAGTACAGGCCGAGCACCGCGAGAATCGCCCCGCCCTGCACGACGATGATGAAGGTGTCGACGGCGCCGCCGTCCAGTCCGAGCAGCGACTTGGTGATGATGAGATGGCCCGTCGAGGAGATGGGCAGGTACTCGGTCACGCCTTCGACGAGGCCCAGGATGACGGCTTGCCACCAGTTCATGCCCTCATCTTATCGACCGGCCAACCGGCGACTGTGAGCGCCGGATTACGGTTTCGCAGGCCGCCAACGCTCTTCCTGACGTCGCTGGCAGCGCCGGCCTCACGCCATCTTGATCCACTTGAGGAGCGTGATGAAGTTGGGGGGCTTGCCGTACATCAGGACGCCGATGCGGAAGATCTTCGCCGCGCCGCGGATGGTGAGGTACACCGCGATCACGCCCAGCACGATCGACAACGCCACCTGCCAGAAGGGGACCGGCTCGGTGGCGGCGAGGCGCACCATCATGGCGAAGGGGCTGATGGGCGGCACGATGCTGAGCACCACGGAGAAGGTGCTGTTGGGATCGCGGGCGATGGGCATCCACAGCATCATGGGGATGATGAGGACGAGCATGACCGGCGTCATGAGCGACTGGGCTTCGCGCATGTCGTTCACCGCTGAGCCGATCGCCGCCATCAGCGCCGCGATGAGGAAGAAGGCGATGAAGAAGAAGAGTGTCAGGTACACGAGATCGAGCGGGTCGACGAATCCCATGAGGGCAAAGGTCACCATTGCGCCGACGCCGAGCGAAGCGTAGATCGCCAGGATGAGCAGCCCGACCGCCATCTGGCCGATGATCTTGCCCGTCATGAGTTGCACGGGGCTTAAGGCCGAGAGCAGTACCTCGATGACGCGACTGGACTTCTCCTCGATGGTGGTGGTGAGCAGGTACTGCCCGCCGGTGAACGTGCTCACCCACAGGAGCATCATGAAACCCATGGGGAGCAGCATGGCGAGCGCTTCGCCCGCGTCGCTGCTCACCTCGCCGGCATCGGTGACGGTCTTCGCCTCCATCGCGCCCGCCTCCAGCAGCTTGCGCAGCTCCGCGGGGTCCTGTCCCGCCTGGCGCACGCGCGTGTCGACGATGGCGTTGTTGATCCGCCAGCGCAGGCGATTCTGTACGCGGTCGTCGAGCCGCGGCCTGGCGAACCAGCGATATGAGCCGAAGTTGCCTTCGGCGTCGGCGTCGATGGCGTGCTCATCGACAACGACGACGGCAAGACGCTCCAGCACCTGCGCATCGCCTTCGCGCAGCGACTGCTTCGCCTGATCCAGGTCCGTGTCCCCGGGTAACTCCTCGATGCGGATCTGCGAGGCGGGTCCCACCATCTCCTGCGCCTGCGTGCGCAAACCCGCCAGCACATTGGGCGGCGCACTTTTGTCAAAGCCGGACTCATCGAGGAGTTCCTGCAGCTTGCGCTCGACCTCCTCGTCGCGCTCCTTCGCCATCTCCACAGGGTTGATGCGCGACTTGATTTCCTCGGCCATCACGCCGGAGCGGTCAATGAGCGCCACGCTGCCGTCGACGGCCGGTGCTTCATCGTTCCACAGCAGATTGATGGCGAAGATGGCGACCACCATCATGCCGGGCACGATGAGCACGCCGATCAGAAAGCCCTTCGTGGTGACGGTGGCGATGAACTCGCGAAGCGCGACCTGCAGGACCTTACGCATGGGTCACCTCCGCTTCGGCTCGCAGCGACTGCCGCAACTCGTGTTCGCTTTGTTCGCCGTCGCGCGTGGCCAGCTCGACGAAGACATCCTCGAGGGTCGGCCGGCGCAGTTCCACGCGCCGCACGGGCAGCGCTTCCGTGATCGAGCGGATCGCCGATGCCGGGTCCGTGCCGTCCGTGAAAGAGAGTTCGTGCACCGCGCCGCTCACTTCGACGCTCTGCACGCCGGGCAGTGCATACAGGCGCGACGCTTCCAACTCGCCGTCGATCGGTTCCACGAGGATGGTGCGCGGGTCGAACTGCGACCGGATCTCCTCGAGCGTCGCATCAAGCACCTTGTAGCCGCGATTGATCATGATGACGCGGTCGCAGAGCTGCTCCGCCTGCTGCATCACGTGCGTGGAGAAGATAATGGTCTTGCCCGCCTGTTGAAGCTCGTCGATGAGATCGCGCAACAGACGCATGTTCACCGGATCGAGTCCGGAGAAGGGCTCGTCGAGGATGATCAGGTCCGGATCGTGGATGATCGTGGAGAGGAACTGCACCTTCTGCTGCATGCCCTTGGAGAGTTCCTCGCACTTGCGCTTGTAGCAGTCGGCGAGGCCCACGCGATCGAGCCACTGCTGGATGCGCTGCTGGAGTCCTGCGCCCTCAACGCCCTTGATGCGGGCGACATAGGTGAGAAAGGCGCCGACCTTCATCTTGCGATACACGCCGCGCTCTTCCGGCAGGTAGCCGATCTGATCCTTGCTCTCGACGGCGGACCTCTTGCCGAGCACGGAGATCTCGCCATTGTCCGGGAAGATGATCGACATGATCATGCGGATGGTGGTCGTCTTGCCCGCGCCGTTGGGGCCGAGAAAGCCGCAGAGCGTCCCTTCCGGGACCGTCAGATCCAGATCACAGACGGCGCGCTTGCTGCCGAAAGTCTTGTTGATCTGTCGCAGAACGATGGCGTCAGGCACTGGCGTTGACTCCGTAGGTGCGGACAAACGATGCCGAGGGTAACCGTGGATCATACCGGCTGCACGCGCCGATGCAGCCGGTCCCGGGAAGAGACGCGGCAGTGCGCAGCATCATCCCTCAGTCGCGGGCGCAGCGAGAAAGCCCAGGCGCTGGCCTGGGCTCGAAGCGTACGGACTCAACCTGCGCCGCCTCACGGCGTGCAGCCGTAGTCGGCGAGCAGAATGCCAAGGTCACCCTGGTCGGTGTCGCCATCGGCATCGAGGTCGCCGCCCCCGTTGA
Organism: uncultured Phycisphaerales bacterium; assembly: GCA_964655955.1. Taxonomy (GTDB): domain Bacteria; phylum Planctomycetota; class Phycisphaerae; order Phycisphaerales; family JAGLTS01; genus CAZZPX01. The sequence goes on from CAZZPX010000049.1 coordinate 5,830, forward strand.
CGTTGTAGGCCGCGAGCAGGATGCCGAGATCCGCCTGGTCCGTGTCGCCGTCGCCGTCGAGGTCGCCGACGCAGGGCTGCTTGGGGATCTGCTTGACCTCGAGCGCATCGATGTTGGACCATTGCCAGCCGAGTGGGCTGTCGAGCGCCAGGTCGATGTCCAGGCAGTACACGGCGAAGGCGCCCGTGAAATCCGTGAAGAAGACGGTCGAGGCGGGCAGGCCAAGCGCCATGAGCGTGGCGGAACCGGGCGAAAGCGTGAAGAGGGCGAAGTCAAGCGCAGGCTCGGCTCCGGGGCCTCCCCACGTCGGGCTGTGCAGGGCGCCGATGTCCCAGACCACGAGTGAATCGATGTTGTCGCTCCCCTCCTGAGGCACCAGCATGTCCAGGCCCATCTGGTTCGGCCAGGCGTAGGCGGGTGCGCCGAAGGGTAGCTGAATCACGCCCGGCGGCAGGTCCCAGATGCCCGCGGGCAGCAGGCCTGTCCAGAATTCAGCGGGCGGCACGCTGAAGTAAATGCCGAAGTCGGTCACGTTGTCGCCGTCGACGTCGAGCACGCCTGCGGGCGTCTCGTTGAAGGCGTCGACGTTGTCATGCGAGCCGGGCACGATCGGAGGGCAGGGCACGCCGGGACCGATGAGCGCGCCCGGGCCGCCCATTGCGGTCAGCATCAACTGCGACTCGTCCAGGTACAGCAGGTTGTTGCCGCCCATTCCTGCCGTGGGAAGTATCCCGGCGAACGGGCCGGGTCCCAGTTGGCCGACGAATTGGAAGGGATGCGGCCAGGGGTGGTCTGACTCATAGATGTCGCCGGGCTGCTGATTGAGCATTGCCTCCGCGAAGGATGCGGATCCGGGCAGCCCGGATGTCGCGCGATCGACACTGAAGCGGAGGACGATTTCGCCGTCGAGCCAGGGCTCATCGGGGTTGAAGTGGTTGCCGCTGAGGGCATCGAGGTAGTCGCCGACCGGCGGCCAGATATCCCGAGCCGGTACGCCCTGCCCCGGGCGCAGGATGGCGGCGTCGAGGTACGGTCCGACGAGCAGCGAAGGCGAAGGGGCCATGAGGCCCGCGAGGCTCGCGGGAAGCCCCAGGCCATAGGGATCCTCCGCGCCCAGGAAGGGCGGGACCGGCGCCGAGACGAGCGGCATCGAAGGGTTGTCGTCGAGGGAGAACGATTGCGCGAAGGCGGTCGAGGCTGCGACCGTCCCCGCCACGCAGCACAAGAAACGGGTGGTCGTGCGGAAGCTGGCTTTCATGGGGATCTCTCTTTCGTGGGTTGTGCCGGCGGGTCTCGGACCAACCGGCGGGTCGTTGAGGAGCTTTCCATATGAGTTAGTCCCCAATGCGGAGAGATCTGACGCCTGCACGTGCTGAAACTCGACAAATCTGTCGCATCAGCGGGTCGGCGCAACGAAGACCCCGACCTTGGTGGTCGGGGTAGATCAGGTGCTTCGAGCTGGTGCGATGGTCAGTTGCAGCCGTAGTTGGAAAGAAACAGGCCAAGATCCGCCTGGTCGGTATCGCCATCGCCGTCGAGATCGCCCCCGGCTCTGCTCCCGTATGCAGCGAGAAGCTGTCCCAGTTCGGCCTGGTCGGTGTCGCAGTCGCCGTCCAGGTCGCCGAGGCAGTGGCAGATCTCGAGGGCGTCGACATTGGACCACTGTGTCCCCAGTGCGGAGTCCAGACCGAGGTCATCGATCGTCGCGTACGTCGCGAACGCGCCGGTGAAGTCGGTGAAGAAGACCGTGCAGGGCGGCAAGGCCAGCGCCGCCAATGACGCCGAGCCGGGCGAAAGCGTGAAGAGGGCGAAATCAAGCGCCGGCTCGGCGCCGGGGCCTCCCCATGCCGGGCCGTACTTGGTGCCGTAATCCCACATGACCAGGCCGTCGATGTTGTCAGTGCGGTCGCCCGCCTGATCGAGACCCATCTGCGCGGGCGTGGCGTAGGGGCCGACGAAGGGATAGAAGACCATTCCAGCCGGGATGTCATAGATGCCGGCGGGGATCTTGCCGGTAAGTGGGAATTCGGCCGGAGGCGAACTGAAGTAGTAGTCGAATTCCGTCACCCCGTCACCGTTCAGATCGAGGACACGGTGAGGCTGGTTGGTGAAGGCGTCGACGTTGTCGTGCGTGCCGGGCATGATGGGTGGGCACTGCGTCATACGGTCGACGAGGACGCCCACGCCGTTGCCGGCCGTCAGATCCAGCCGGGCCTCGTCGATGACCAGCCGGTTGACATTGGGAACGCCCGCGTGTGGGAGGACGCCCGCATACGGTCCGCCGGGGAGCGTGCCGACGTACTTGGAGGGGTGCGGGAAGCGGTTCAGCGTCTTGTAGATGTCGCCCGACTGCTGACTCAGTGCCGCCTGATTGCGGGAGGCGCTGCCGCCGACGCCCGCCGTGGCGCGATCGATGCTGAAGCGTAGGTCGACGAAGTCGTTGGGGCCGAGGTTCTGCTCAGCGTGATTGCCGCTCACCGCGTCGAGATACCCCTCCACGGGCGGCATCACGTCGAGGCGCGGGACGGGGGCCGCGGCGTCCGGTGCGAGAAGCGCGGCGTCGATCCAGGGTCCGACGATCAGCGAGGGTGACGGCGGGCGCAGCCCCGCCACCGAGGCAGGCAGGCCCAGCCCGTACGGATCTTCGGCGCCCAGCAGCCCCGCCACCGGCGTGGTGGTCAGCGGATTGCTGGGATTGTCATCGAGTGAGAACGTGGATGCCGAGGCGGCCGCCCCGAGCACGCTTCCCGCCGCCAGCGTCGCTGCGGCGCTGCGCCACTGCCGTTGTGATCGTGTGTGATTCATCCTACTGTCTCCGATTAGGGATGCGGTGGACGGGCTCCGCGCTCCAACCGTGGCGCGCCGATGTCCATCCACCTGGTGCGAAGACAACTATGCCTGCGAGTTGCGACATCGAACATCAAATCCGGAAATCAAGCAGCAAATTCGCGCATCCTGTGAGAATGTCGAATCAGGATCGGATTCTGGGAATTTAGTGATGCGAGTGATTCAAGCCTTGTTGATCGTATTGTGCGTCGCCGTTGGTGCAGCCGCCGATGATGACGCCGGCCCCACGAGCGAAGCGACGCTGGCGCGCCAGGCGTTTGCGGGCCTCTCCTTGCGCGACATTCCCGACTCTCCGTACAGCGTCATCAGTTGGATTCTGCCGGGCCCGTTCGAAGGGTCCGGCTTCGAGTCGAAGTATGTCAGTCGCGGCGACGTGCTGCTGGCGGTGAACGGCGAACCGCGCACCGCCGAGCAATTCAAGGCGCTGCTCGAGTCGTCCTCGCCCGGCGAGGTGCTGCGCTTCCGCGTGCAGCGCGGCACGGGCGACATCAACGCTGCAGTTCCAGATCCGGGCGGCGAGCAGGGGGAGATCGTCGACTTCGAGGTGACGCTGGGCTCGCGCGAGCAGTGGGTCGGTCCGATTGGCAGGCCGCTGCCGCAGCGCTCGCTGCCGCAGCGCCAGGAGGGCGATCTCGAGAGGACGCTGCGGCTGCATGCGGCGGAGCAGGGGATCAGCGCCGGGCTCGAGGACCTGGTTGCGCTCTTTGCCCAGACGCAGCGAGAGAACCTCGGTCGCCACGCGCTCGACCGCGTCGTCGCCGGTTTCCTGCATCCGCTCAGCGTCGACACGCTCGGCGCGGAGATGATCGCAGAGACCCAGGCGATCGCGAGGTCACCGCTCGCAGGAGCGCATCGCCTCATCGCTGCCAACCTCGACCTGGGCGGCGGTGCAGCGGCCGGCGTCAGTGATGCAGCCGTGACGTGCGATTCCGTCGACGCGCTCGTCGCGGCCTTGCGCGGGCGCGTGGCGGAGGCAGCGACGCACGGCGCCGGGGCCGTGATCGAGCCGCGGCTGGCGGAGCAGGCGATGCGCCTCGTGAACGTTCTCGCGCGCGATGTCTACATCTTCAACGATCCTGCGGAGGCGCCGGCCCACATCGAGGTGCTGCGCGCATCGCTGAACGTTGAATTCGACGACGTGGCGGCTCAGGCCGCGGCGCTTTATCCCGCGCCGCTGAGGCTCGCGCCGGAGGCCGCCGCGGGCGCCGATCCGGTTGAGCACGATGTGACTGGGCTCGGCGGCGATGTGCTCTTCGTCGGTCGGACGCCGCAGGGCCTGATCGTGATCGGCGGGCCGGGTGACAACACGTATCTCATGGACGACATCGCCGCCGTCTATGATGTTGGCGGGAATGACGGCTATGTCTTTGCCGAGCCGCGCGTGGGTCGCAGCACGCTCATCATCGACGACGCCGGGCGCGACATCTACCGCGGCGAGGGCGCCTTTGCAGGCCCCGCATCCGCCATCGTCGGGGCTGCCGTCATCCATGATCGGCAGGGTGACGACCGCTACGAAGGCACGCGCTGCGCCTGTGCCGCGGGTCTGTTCGGCGTGGGCATGATCATCGACGAGAACGGCCACGATGTATATGAAGCGCAGGACTGGTCGCAGGGGGCGGCGCTCTTCGGCGCCGGCGTTCTGGTAGACCTCGACGGGAACGACGAATACCTCGGTGAGACGCGCGTGCAGGGCGTCGGCGGGACGAAGGCGCTCGGCGCCATCATCGACGCCGCCGGCAACGACCTGTATCGCGCCAACGGTCCGCATGGCTCCGTCTACGGCACGCCGGCTGTCTACGTCGGCTTCAGCCAGGCGATCGGCTACGGTATCCGCCAGTACGCCTCGGGCGGCGTGGGCCTGATCAGCGATCTTTCCGGCCACGACCGTTACGAAGCCGGCGAATTCAGCCAGGGCGGCGGCTACTACTGGTGCCTGGGCCTTCTGCACGACGCGGCCGGCGACGACCTGTACTACGGCAATCGCTATGGCCAGGGGTTCGGCTGTCACCAGTCGATCGGAATGCTAATTGATGAGGCAGGCGACGACACCTACTGGAGCATGACCGCCGCCAGCCAGGGCGGGTCGTGGGACATCGGCGTCGGTCTCCTGCTCGACAAGGCGGGCAACGATGCCTACCGCGCCGACGGGCTCAGCCAGGGGAGCGCCTCCATGCAGGCGATCGGCCTGCTCGTCGACGGCGGCGGGCAGGATCGCTACAGCGGCAAGGGCGGCGCCACCCAGGGGCAGGGCGGCGGCAACAGCTACCATTACAATCGCACCGGCTGCTTCAGCTTCAGCGCGCTCATCGACTGCGGCGATGCGATTGACTTCTTCTCTTCCGGTCGCACGAATGACAGTCTCGCGTCGACCGGGCAGTTCAACGAGAACAGCCCCGAGGGCTCCAATCTCCACGGACTGTTCATCGACGGCTTGGAGCAGCTGGACATCTCGGAAGACGCGGGCGACGACTGACCTCGCAGGAGCGGGGCGACGGCGAGACCCCATCCGAATTGCGCGCTCGAAGCGAGATTTTCAATCTCGGCACCTGCCCGCTCGCTTACTCTCCATCCGGCGCCTGGTCCTCCGCCGGCGCTGCCAGGCCCGGCTTCACGCCGAAGGGCACGGGGGCGTTTTCCGTCACCTCGATGATGCGGTGCTCCAGCGAATCGAGCAGGCGGCTCATTCGCGACATCCAGCGATGCTGCGCCATCGTCTTCTCCACGCCCGCCGACGCCATCTGCTGCCGCAGGTCGCCGTCCTCCAGCAGTTGCTTCAGTCGCTGGGCCGCTTCCTGCGGCTCGCGGAAGACGAAGCACTCTCGCCCGTCCTGGTACAACTGCTCGAATCCCTTGCGATAGCGCTGCAGCAGCACCGCGCCGCTGCCTGCGATTTCGAACGCCTTGGAATTCACCCCCAGCGCATCGAA
>CAZZPX010000050.1:0-11547 GCA_964655955.1 uncultured Phycisphaerales bacterium
TGCGGCTGCGTGTCGAGCAGGCCCTGGATGCGTTCCGCGGCGGCCTGCGCCATCTGCACTTCGGTGAAGCGGCGGGCGAGTTCCTGGATGGGAATGTAGAAGAGGGCCGCGTACTGCATGAAGGCGATGAGCGTCCCCAGCGTGACGCTCTCGCCGAGCGTCACCCCGCCGCGCCACAGCGCCAGCCCCACGCCGACGCTGCCGATGCCCAGGACGAGCGGCAGGTACACCGCGGACTGCAGGGCGTTGCGGACGGAGTGCCGGCGCATCGAGCCGGAGAGTTGCTGGAATTCGCCCAGGTTCTCCTCTTCGCGCACCAGTGTCTTGGTCGTCTTGGCGCCCATGATGCACTCGTTGAAGCTGGCGGTGATCTGCGAGTTGACCTTGCGCACCGCCCGCGAACTGTGCAACAGCTTCGTCTGGAAGATGTAGCTGATGACGGCGAGCGGCGGCACGATCGTCATCACCACCAGCGCCAGGCGCCAGTCGAGCACGAACATCATCGTCGTGATGCCGATCACCATGCAGGAGCCCCAGACGGCGTCGAGCGTCAGCCAGGGGACGAGGCTGGAGAGGCGCGAGCAGTCGGTCGTCAGGCGCGACATGAGCCAGCCGACGGGACGGTAGTCGTAGTAGGCGAACTCGAGTTCCTGCAGGCGCGCAAAACTCTTCTCGCGGATGTCGTAGCCGAACCCGGTCGACACCTGCCCGGCGAGGATGATGAACACCCAGACCGTGGCGCTGATGACGATCACGAGCGAGGCGTAGGCAGCGGCGTAGCGCGTGATGAGTTCGCCGGACTGCGCCACCGTCGCCGCATCGATGAGCTTGCCCGTGACGTAGGGCAGGGCCGCGTCGACGCCCGCGACGATGAAGCCGGACAGCATCAGGCCGATGAGCTGCTTGCGGTACGGCAAGGCGTGGCTGACGATGCGCCGCCACAGGCTCCAGTCGAGTCTGGCCTTGAAGTCTTCTTCGTGGATGGCTGTGTCCATCATGGTTCTATTCCTTCGCGGCGGGGGAGGTCTGGCGACCGCCCGCGCCGCTGCGTGAGTCGTTCGTATTCTCGAGATCCACGCTCGTCTGCGATTCCCAGAGCGCTCGGTAGCGGCCCTGCTGTTCGATGAGCACTTCGTGCGTGCCCTGCTGCACGATTCGGCCGCGGGAGAGCACGATGATCTGGTCCGCGTGCCGCAGCGTGGAGAGGCGGTGGGCGATGACGATCGTCGTGTGCCGGCCCCGTCGCTTCTGCAGGGCGCGGATGATGAGCGCTTCGGTCCGCGTGTCGACGGCGCTGAGAGCGTCGTCGAGGAGCAGGATCCACGGCTTCTGCAGCAGGGCACGGGCGATGGCGACACGCTGCCGCTGGCCGCCCGAGAGCGTCACGCCGCGCTCACCCACCAGCGTGTCGTAGCCCTTGTCGAACTCCTGGATCGACTCGTGGATGCAGGCGGTGCTGGCGGCCTCCTGGATCTCCTCTTCCGCCGCGTCGTGCCGCGCCAGGCCGATGTTCTCGCGGATGCTCTTGCTGAAGAGGAACGGCTCCTGGAGCACGGCGGCGATCTGCCGCCGCACCGTCCTGCGGTTGAGCGTGAGCACATCGCGGTCGTCGATGAGGATGCGACCGGTATCGGGGTTGTAGAGGCGCAGGAGCAGGTTCACCAGCGTCGTCTTTCCCGAGCCGGACGGACCGAGGATGGCGAGGGTCGAGCCGGCGGGTACGCGCAGGTTGACGCCATGGAGCACGGGCGTCTTCCCGTGCGCGAAGCTGATGTTCTCGAAGACGATCTCGCCGGGCCCGGTGAGCGGCGGCGCTTCCTCGTCGCCGAGCACGGGCGCCGCGACCAGTCCGCGCTGTGCGTCGAGTTCGTCCTCCGTCGGTTCATCGAGGATGGCGCGGATGCGGCCGAGCGCCACGATCGCCTTGCCCATGTCGGTGAGGATGCGTCCCATGAGTCGCACCGGCCAGAGAAACATCGTCACCGCGGAGAGGAAGAAGTAGAACGTCCCGGGGGCAAGTTCGCCCTGCCAGACCCAGTAGGCGCCCGCGGCGATGACCAGCGACTTTTGCGTCATGCAGATGAAGTCGGAGATCGACCAATAGCGCGCGAGCACCTGGTACAGCCGAAAGTCGGCCTGGCGATGTTCGAGGTTGCGGGCGCGAAACGTCTCCTTTTCGAACTCCTGGCGCGCGAAGGCGCGCACGACGCGTATGCCGGTCAGGTTCTCCTGCAGCCGGCTGGAGAGGCGGCCTTCCGCTTCGTCCGCCCTCTGGAACGTCGACTTCACCTTCGTGAAGAAGATGATGGAGAAGGCGACGACGAAGGGAATCGTCACCAGCGACACCAGCGTCATCGGCGGATGCAGCGTGTACATGAGCGGCACGGGAATAAGCAGCATCGTCAGCGCCCGGCCGATCTCCACCACCTGCGTTGAGAGAAACAGCCGCAGCGTCTCGACGTCGGAGGTGCAGCGCTGCACGGCGTCGCCGGTCTCGATCGTGTCGTGGTAGCGCGCGGGAAGCCGCTGCAGTCGGTCGTACAACTCGTCGCGGGTGCGGCGGGCGATGTCTTCGCTGGCGATGGCGCTCCAGCGGCCGCGCAGATAGGTGAAGAGGCCCGCCAGCGCCGCGATGATGGCGATGGCGACGGCGGGGATCCAGAGATGCGCCAGGACCCGCGGGCGGCCGCCCATGGCGTCCACGACCGCGCGCATGACGGGCGTGGCGTCAGCGCCCTCCTCGACGAGAACCACGTCGATGACCGCCGTGGGAATGAGCGGCACAACGTAGAGAAAGCAGGAGGCGACGATCAGCGACGCGATCGCCGCCAGGTAGCGAAGTCGCTGCCCGGCCAGGAGTTGCCAGAATTGTCGAACGGTTGCACGCATTGTCTTTCATCCATTGCACGCGTCGGAAACGCAGAAAAACCCGCTTGTCGGGGGAAGCGGGCCGGCATCGCCACATCGTGATGGCAGAAAGAAGCCCGCTCTCGTCGTGAGCGGGCGGGTCGGCTGGTCGAATTCAGGACGCGCGCACGCTCATCAGGTCTGGTCGACGCCGGTCGGTACAAACCGGCGGCTCAGCATGTTGATGGCGAAAGCGGTCATATCGAGCACTCCAAAAGGTCAGGGGCCGCCGGCAGAATACACGATTCGGGAGTTGGGGCAAGGGGGGATTGGGAATTTAAGGCTCAAAGGCGCGCAGGCGCGGGGACTTCAGTTCCCGTGCGAACCTGCGCGATGCAGCGCGCCTTCCAGCAGATCGGCCATCTCCTGCATCGTCGCCTGGCGACGTGGGTCGGCCGAGAAACCGCCTGCCCCGGCGATCGCGCGCACCCAGCGCGGATGCTGCCGTGCGTCGTCCCACAGGCGCCTCCACGCCTTCTGTCCCGTCGCGTCCTCCCGGGGCAGCTTCAGTTCGATCGGCCGCACCGCGGCGTGCCCGCGCTGCAACAGGGCATTGGCGAGCGCCAGCTCTCGCGCCCGCAGAACAAGCAGCGTCGCGTCGTCGCAGCGCAGCTCCGTCGCGCCCTGGGCCCGCCGCATGAGGCGCTTGCCGTGCGTCCAGCCCGCGCCGAGCGTCGCGCCCGCGGCTGCGCCGATGAGGGCGCCCGCGCCGAGGCTGAGTCCGCCGACGAGCGCATCGATGGTCAGTCCCGCCATGGCGCCCGCCGCCGCCCCGCCGCCCGCCGAGACGCTGAACTGCTTGAGCGCCGCCGGACTGAACAGGTCCACGCCCCACTTGCCGCCCTCGATGGGCAAGTCGCCCGCAGCGTAATCCTCGCTGCGGAAACGGAACAGCTCCAGAAGCTGCCGCACGCAGGCGTCTTCGCGCTGGCGGATCGTCTGCTTGAACTGCTCGAGCGCTGACTCTTTGCCGCGGCTGCTCTCATCGGGAATGATCTCGACGTAAGCGGCGGCATCGATGAGCAGTTCCGCGATGGTTCGCGCCGAAGCGGCGATGAGGCGGCGCCGCTCTTTGCGACGCTCCTCGATCAGGGCGCTCAGCAGCCCTTCGTGCGAATCAAGCAGCGTTCGCACCTTCTCGAAGAGTTGTTCCTCGCTGCGTGCGTCGTAGACCACCGTGTCGAATTCGGCGATGGCGTGCATGTTCACCCGCGAGAGCTGCTCGCGCCATTCCGCCGTGCGCGCCTCCTCAGCCGCGATGAAGTTCAGGACCGGCACGACGGGCCGGGCGCAGTAGGCCAGGATCGTCAGCTCGTCGCGATGCTTGCCCAGGACGCGGTCGCGCGCGTCGATGACGTAAAGCGCCACGTCCGAGTCGAGCACCTGCCGCAGCGCCTTGACCTCCTGGCTGAAGCGCGACGCGCCGGCGGGGGAAGCGAAGAGTTCGCGGATGAGTTCGATGCCGTCGATGCGACGCTCGCCGCGCATCTCCTGCAGAAAGTCAGCCAGCCCGATCGAGTCTTCCAGCCCGGGCGTGTCGTAGAGCAGGAGCCGCCGCTCGCCGCCCCCCGCGCTGCGCTTGCCCTTCTCCCGGCCGTGGATCGTCAGGGCAGCGCCTTCCACTTCGCGCGTGACGGCGGGCTGGTCCGACACCTCGCCGAAGTTCACATCGCGCAGAATCGTCCGCATGAGCGAAGTCTTGCCGGTGTTGGTGTGTCCAACGACGGCGACCTTGATTGCTTCCTCAGCCATGCGCCCCCTCGCTTTCGTGGGCGGCGTAGCGGCCGCGGATGTCCGCGAGGTACCGCTCGACCTCGCGGCTCGTCGCCAGTTCAGCCTCGGTCTCGGGGACGACCTCGTCGAGCACCGCGGCGATGCGCGCTTCGCCTTCGCCCTGCATCTCCAGCATGAGCGCGAAGAGCACCGCCGAACGCACCGCCTGGGCAAAGTCGTGCTCGCGCGGCTCGTCGCCCGGCTCGAACTTCACCTCTTTGCCCGTGCGGGCAAGGTGGACGACGCCGGTGATCGCAGCGCCGACGATCGACCAGCTTGGCAGCGCCGCGAAGGCGAGCGGGGAGGCGAAGACGCCGGCCGTGATGCAGGCGAGCCCGCCCGCCGCCGCCCCGGCCGCCAGCCACCTGGGGCTGCTGCGCAGCCGCGGCGGAAGCATCTGCAGCATGGTGCTGCCGCGCTCCTGCACCAGGCCGCGCATCTCGCCCAGGCTCGGCTTCTCGAAGGTGTGCGGCAGCCAGCGCTGCCGCCAGGTGCGGTCGCGGCTGTCGTAGAGTCGGGCGATTCTCTCCTGCAGCGTCGCCTGCTCGCGCCAGTCGGGGAGAGCGTCCTTCGCCTCCCAGGTGCGGGCGTGGTCGGCGATGGCGTCGAAGGCGGCGCTGAGCGCATCGTCAGCATCGCCCGCTGCGCCTTGTGTCTCACCGCCTGACGCCGCGTCTGATCCCGTCTCGACGATCTGCCGCAGCATTCGACGCGACTCGGTCGTGAGATGATCGAGATCGATCTCACGGATGCGGCTTGCCTCGATGCCGGCGCTTGCCAGGCACGCGCGCCAGTGCTCGATGCGCCGGCCGACCGCATCGGTCTCGCTGCGCCTGCGCAGGCGCTCGCCCGCGGTGAGCACAACCTCCACGGGCGCGCCGATGCTCTCGCGCAGCGAGCGCAGGTGCGCCTCGATGCCGCGGTCCGGCGTGACGGTGAGGTCGCAGACGATGATGAGCGGGTTCGGCTCGGCCGTGTCGGTCCGCAGGCGCTCGAGCACGCGCCGGCGCGAGGCGCCATCGTCGACGAGGCCGAGATCCTCGATGTCACGCTCGAGCATCTGCCCCGGCCGCCACTGTGACGGCATCATGTCGACCTCCACGCCGACGATCGCCGCGGCGCCCCACGGTCGCTCGCGGCGCTGCGGCGCCTGCCCTCTCCCCACGGGCGCGGCGCTGCTGTCCTCATACGGCACGACGCCGAGGTACGTCTCCTCCGCGAGCAGGACGCCGCGCAGGCGCTGAAAGCCCGGCTGCTCGAGATCGAGGCGGAAGCGGGCCCGCGCGACGACCCAGAGGAGCGCGCACAGCGCCAGGAAGACCAGGCGCGGCAGCAGCCCGTACGCCACCACGCTGCCCAGCAGCAAATGCCCCCATTGACGCTGGGTGGCGCGATCGACGTCGCCCGCGCGCTCGTCGCGGCTGGCGGCGATCTGCTCCCGGCTCGGCGTGTCGAAGCCAAGGTCGCCCGGTACGACCGCAAGCGCCTGCGTGAAGCGCTGATAGGCGGTTTCGGAAAGGATCGTCGTTTCCCAACTGAAGGCGTATTGCCGCGTGCTCAGCAGCGCGATGAGCGCTGCCAGGCACCCGACGTTGAAGGCGAGCCACATCGCGTGCGACAGTGCGGAGAAGTTCCACGTCGCCAGGCCACGCCGCGACTGGGCGTGGGCGACGGCGGCGAGGGCCGCCTGGTGGGCCCTGCTGCGCTGGAAGCGCGCTGCGAGCTTTCGCCCCCCCGCGCTGAGCAACGCTCCCAGCGACCCCGAGGCGAGCCCGCGCGGCAGCGTCACCAAGGTGATCAGCCAGATGAGAAGCAGCAGCGTCTGCACGCCGAGCAAACCCCCCAGCGCCCAGAAGAAATTCACCGGTTCGCCCGCCCGCAAGCCCAGCGCCGCCCGCCCGGCCCCGAAGCCCGCGACGAGCGCCAGCACCAGGCCGACGCCCACCGCCGTCGCAATCAGTCGGCGCACGTGCGCCAGGGCCGGCCGCAGTTGCTCCGCCGCACTCGCGCGTCGGGCTCGCTCGACGAGGCGCGTTTCGAAGTCGCCGCCGCGCTGGCGCGCCGCCGCCATCGCCTCGCGCTCGGCCGAGGCTTCGCCGCCGAGTTCCTCGTAGGCGCGCAGCGCTTCCGCGAGCAGGCGATCGTCGTAGCGCACGCGCCGCTGCGGCCCATCGGCATGTCTCGACCCGGCAGGCATCGCACCATCGTATTCGGGAGCGCGCCTCCTCGCTTCCGCGGCGTCCGCACCTCGTTTGCGAACTTCCCCCCGCGCGATCCTCACCTGCTCACCTGCGCCACCGCTCTTCAGTCCGCCCAACGCGCCGAATCGCCACGCCCCCGTGCCTCGATTCGCTTCTCCTCTCAGTCTCCGCCGCCTTCTCCCCACCCCGCCAGCAGCGCCTCGGTCTGCAGGCGCGTGCCGCCCGGCAACTCCATGAACGCCTGCACGCGGAAGCGGCGATGCTGCGCCAGACGCGCCTGGGGCAGCAGCAGGTTGAAGCGATACATGCGCGTGACCCAGTCGTAGTGCTCTGTGTTGGCGGCCAGGTCGTTGATGTCGATTCGCCACACCTCGAGCCGCTCGCTGCGCTCCTCCTCGCTCGCGGAGAACAGTTCGAAGCGCACCTCGCCGATCCCCTTGGTCGTGTGGCCGAATTGGTCGAGCAGGTCGAGCTGCAGATCGATGTAGGTCTCCTGCTCGCCAGTCCGTTCGTTGGAACTCGTGCGAATCCTGGTGAGCGGATGAACCCGCATGTGCGTCGGCTGGAAGGGCCAGTCGTAGGTCCGCAGGTTCGGCGGGGGCGAAGCGGGCTCCTCAGCAGCCCCTGCCGCGGCCTTCCCCTCGATCCCCTTCGGCGCGAAGCCACCCGCCAGCAGGACAATGAGCGCCAGGCGGGCAGGCAAGGGCACGACGGGGGGAGTCATGCCCCAAAGCGTACCGCCGCCCGGCAGCCCCCTCAACGGGATGAGCCGTCGTCCGCAGCACCGCCTCCGCGGCGGTGATCCCCGGTCGCCAGCGCGTCGCGCAGGCCTTCCAGCAGCGCCACCAACCGCTGCTGACAGCTTTCCATGCTGGCGATGGCGCCGGTGTTGTCGGCGACGACGCGCAGCAGTTCCTCGAGCTGGTAGCGCTGCTCCATGATGCGATCGTGCGATTCACAAAGCTGCCGCTCGCGCGCGGCGCTGAGGCGACGCTCCCAGATCCACAGAACCCCGATCAACCCCGCCGCCCCGAACTGCGTCAACATCTGCATCAGGTCGGTTTCCATCATCACCACCTTTCGGCTTTCCCCGCCGGGGCAAAGCAGATCCGTGCCGGCACAGCGAACCAATGCCGGGGCAGCGCGAGTCCGCGAGCGCCGCCCCGGGTACTCGCACCACCTCTCCTACTCCACCGCCCGCACCGGCGTCAGCCAGAGCTTCGTCTGCTGCCGCCCGGCCAGATCGTGCTCCAGCCGCTCGACGCGCAACGGCCCGGTGCGCTGCACGTAGACGGAGGGCGATCTCCCGCCGCGGATCTTCGTCACCAGATCGCCCACCGACACGTCCGGATCGATCGGACCGATCGTGACGACGATCGTGCCGGCTGCGCGCCCGGTGCGCGGCTGGCCCGCGAAGTAGCTGCCGACGCCGTGCGTCGCGTCATCGTCATCATCATCCGGTTCGTCGGGAGGAGCGTTGTCCGCGGGCAGCGTGAAGCTGTCAGCGTCGTCATCACCATCACCCGGCGGAGCGTCCTGCTCGTCGTAAGCGTCGAGATCCTCGCCGCTGTCGTCATCCTCGTCGGAGAGAAACACGTTGCCCAGAATGCACCGCGTCGACGCCTGGGCCGCGCTGCGCAGTACGGCCGAGACGCGCAGCCGCAGCGTGCCCGCGTTGCCCGCGGCAGCGAAGCCATCCGGCAGGGCCGGCGCCGCGAGGTACAGTTCGGCGCGGCCCGGCGAGAGGATCGTCTCACCCGTGTAGTCGCTCCAGGACTCCCCGCTGTCCAGGCTGTACTCGACGAGCACGCCCGTCGCCGGATCGCAGCGGCCCCCATCAAGTCGCGGCCGAAATCGCGGCAACCGCGCCGGCGTCACGCCGTCGGCGAACAGCGCCGCCGCTTGCGGATCATCAACCGCCAGCGACCAGCGGCGGTATACCTCCGCATGCGCCAGAAAGCTCGCGTGGTCGCGGTCGTACGCCCCCGGCTCTTCGCCTTCGAGCGCTTCGTCCCAGCTTCCCGTCAGGTCGAAGGTACCGGCGACCTGCACCGGCGCGCCGGGATCGAGGCGGATGGCCTCCTGCTCCCGCCGCAGCACCGCCTCAAAGCGCTCGACGAGCGAGCGCGCCGACGCACGATCGGCGAGCGTGAGCGTGATCGGCCGGCCGCGCGTGATCGGCCGCAGGCGCAGCCCCCGCCTCCCCGTGGCGTCACCCTCGCGCCGATCGATGCCGAGCCCCGCCGATTTCAACACGTGCATGAGGATCGCCCGCAGCGTCCCGGCCAGCGGCGCCTCGAACGGCAATTCGCGCCAGAGCAGCTCGCCCGGCACAAGGTCCTGGCGCAGATTCAGATCGAAGACCACGCTGAGATAGACCAGCAGATCGAAGAGGCGCCACGGCTCGCCGCCTGACTCGAAGACGCGCGTGGCGCGGTCGTTCACCAGATAAGTGCGGGCAGAGCAGTTGGCCAGCGGCGGCAGGCGCGTGGTGGCGGTCACGTCGCGTCGCACGGCCGCCTCGCCGCTCCCAGCCCACCACGAATCGCGCACGATTCGATCGAGAATGAGGCTCCAGCGGTCGCGCAGCAGGTACACGGTGCGGGCCGAGTCGCCCTGGAGGCGTGCGTCGAGTTCGCAGAGTCGGCCGCTGAGCCAGCGCGCGTGACAGCTTCCCGCATCGCCGACACGGAGCAGCCAGCGCGCCTCCGCTCCCGACCCGAGCCAGGTGAGCAGATCCTCCGCGCTGCTCGCAGCCAGGGGATCGACGTGCCGGTCGACGCAGACGATTGCGGCGCGCTCATCGAGCAGTCCCCTGGCGCTGAGCGCCAGGCACGACGCCTGGGGCCAGGGCGCGCCGTCGCGAAAGAGCGCGGGCGCTTGCGCCTGCGTGGTCGTCGGCGGGCCGAGTTGGGGAAGCATGGCGGTCGAGGTCATGACGTGCGTCCTCCGATCGTCACGCCCTCGAACGTCGCGCTGACGGTCGTCGCTTTGACCGCTGCGGACCAGGGCGTGAGCACCTCATCCTCGAGGTGCGTGGTCAGTCGCCAGCGGAAGCGCTGTTCGCCCGCCGCCAGCTCGCATGAGGTACACACCGTCGCGCCAAGGTCTTCCGTTGCGAAGGCGCAGACCGTCGCGACCTCGCCGCCCGCGTCGCAGCGTTCGAGCGCCACACCGCCGTAGCCCAGCAGGCCCGGCCGGGCGGGAAGCAGCAGCGCGACCTCGGCGGTTGCGCCGCGCACGCGCGGCAGCCAGTCGGCGTGCAGCGGGAAGAGCGGCGGGGCAGGCAGCGCGTGCAGCGCTCCGCCTACGCGCCGCAGCCGCCGCCAGCGCGAGAGCGTGGCAGGCCGCCCGTCGCGGTCGACGAATCGCACCGCGACGAGCACATCCGCACCGTCCGCCGGTCGGTGCTCGGGGGGCAGTTCGAGCTGTGTCGCATCGCCGGCAAGCGTCGCCGCCACGCGCTGATTCGTGGTCGCCTCGCCATCGGCGAGCAGCACCTGCGCAGCGCTGACGAGAGGTTCCTGGGGCGGCATTGGTCAACTCCTGCGACAGTGAACGGGCGTGCGAAGCCGGCGTGCGTCGGTGCGGCCACTCAGTCAGGCATGATGCGCAGCGCCACGCCGATGTCCTCTGGGTGCTGCGAGATGGTGCCCATGCTCATCAGCGTGAGCGAGCGGCGCAACAGGTCGCCCGCCTGCACGCTCGCCGCGCTCGGGTCGAGGATCGCCGCCACCCCGTCGCCGCGCGCCGTGCTGCGCAGGCCGGGGCCGTCGTTGTCGACGATCTTCGGTTTGGTCGTGCACAGCGCCGTGCCGTTGATCGTGAGGATCGCCTCGACGCCGTCGATGCCGACGCTGGAAACAATGTTCGAGCCGATGGTGAAGACAACGCGATCGATGGTGCCGCTGACGGGGATCACAGCGACGGGCGCATCGGGCAGCGAGGTCATCAGCTCGCCGTCGTAGACCGCGTACACCCACGTGCCGTCGCGCGGGGTGGGGGTGTGCAGGAACGCCTCGCCGCGCAGATCGAGCAGTTCGACGATCTCGCCGTCCGCGGCCGTCACCTGGGCGATGGGCAAGAACGTCGCGCGATCGTCGGGCAGGGCGGCGGCCGTCTGCACCTCGCCGGCTGCGTCGAGGTACACGTACGTCTCATCGTTGTTGCTGACCGCGAGGCCCGCTTCGCCGGCAAACGCCTGCACCGCGCCGTCGACAACGCAGCGGCCGGACTTCACGCCGATCGACAGGTCCCCGTCCTGGTATGGCCGCAGGTCACCCGAACGCCCCGCGGCCAGCGTCAGCCGATGCACCAGTCTGCGAAACTCGAGGTAGTACGGCGTCTTGCCGGTGGGGATGAACTCGACGCCCGTGTGCGGCTCTTGGGCAAGGCCCAGCAGCGTCTGGTCGGGTGGATAGATCTCGCTCATGTCATGCTCCGTGATGAACCGTGCTCAGCCGGTGGGAAGCGTCCAGGTGAGATGAAAGCCGCCGGTCGATTCGACCGTGCCGGCGGCGGGTGTGACGGGATACGCCTCGATCTCATGCTCCGCGACGATCGGGCCCGCCACGCCGTCCTTGTCGAGGAAGAACGCTGCGATCGTGTGCGAAGCACCGGGCGCAACGTCGAGCGGGCAGCGCCAGCGCGTGCCGCCGCAGCCGAA
>CAZZPX010000051.1:0-11469 GCA_964655955.1 uncultured Phycisphaerales bacterium
GGCGCCGAGCCGGCGCAGCGCCTCGGCGATTGGACGCATCAGTTCGGGCCGATACACCCCGATCAGTTGCCGCTTCGCGCCCGCCGGGTTGGTGAGCGGCCCCAGGAGATTGAAGAGCGTGGGAAAGCCCAGGCTGCGCCGCGGCCCGTTCGCATGGTTCATTGCCGTGTGATGATGAATCGCAAAGGAGAAACAGATGCGCGCCTGGGTGAGACACGCACCCTGCAGGGTCGGCCCGGCGTCGACGTTGACGCCCAGCGCCTGGAGTATTTCCGCCGAGCCGCGACCCGTGCGCGAGCGGTTGCCGTGCTTGGCCACGTGGGCGCCGGCGGCGGCGGCGATGAGGGCGGCGGCGGTCGAGACGTTGAACGTCTTCGGCGCGCCGCCCGTGCCGCACGTGTCGATGACCCTGGGCAGGTCGTGCGGCACGCGCGTGACGTGCTCGCGCATCGCGCGCGCCGCGCCGACGATCTCGTCGACCGTCGCCCCGCGCTGCTGAATCAGCGCCAGCAGGGCCGCGATCTGCGCCTCATCCGCTGCACCGGAGAGAATGCTCTCGAATGCCTCGTGCGCCTGCGCTTCGCTCAGCGATTCGCCGCGAACAAGTTGTGCGAGCATCTCCTGCATGCGGCCTGTATCGGGTGGGACGCGCAGAAAGTCAAGAACAAAAAGCGTACGCTCTGCCCGGGCCGAACCGCGCCAGCCGCCATTCCTACCTGACGAGCTTCGGCTGCTCGTAAGGCAGCGAGTCGGTGGCTGAGTCCGGGTCGAAGTAGCGGAAGAGCGCGTACGCCGCAGCGACCGCCGCCGCCGCCGCGCCCGTCCGCTTCTTGATCTCCTCGGCGAACTTGGGATAGTCCCCGGGCCCGAGGTGCTCGAAGCCGAGGTGCGCCGGCGGCTCTCGCCAGGCGAGACAGATCACGCCATCCGCCTTGCCGCTCTCCTGCGAGGCGAGTGGAAAAGCGAAGCGGTACGGCGCATAGGCCTGCGCGGCGGGATCGCGCGACTCATCATCCTGCGGGCGGCCGTCGCTGGTCCACCAGCAGCGCTGCCGCGCGTCGTCGTCAACTGGCCCGACCAGGATCGGTCGCCCGCTCGTGAAGACCGACCAGGTCTTGCCCCGTCGCCTGGGCAGCAGGCGCGTGGCGATCGCGTGCTCTGCCAGGGCGTGCACCTGTTTCTCCCACGACTTCTCCTTCGACTTCTCCAGCGTCAATTCAAGGGCCGCGGCGTTGGCATGGCGATCGAGGTTGCTCCGCTCCACCGGGCTGGAGAAGAACTGATTCAGGCTGGCGCGCGAAACGTAGACGCCCATGGGGCGAAAGACCCGCACGCGCGGGTCGTAAATCAACGCGTACGCCAGATCGGCGTTCAGCGCTTCCGCCGAGGAGATCCGCTTCAAGAACTTTCGGAGCAACGCCTGGGCGTTCGGCGGAGACGGCATCGTGAACAGATGCTCGATCAGCTCTCGCGTGCCCGCATGCGGTGAGCGCACGGCGGCGTGCATGGCGCCGAAGTAGTGCATGACCAGTTCCGACTGGCGCAAGTCGGCCGGCCGTAGGTCCCCTTTGTGTCCCCCGACGCATTCGACGTTGAGCACGCACAGTGGTCCCTGATCGTCGCACAGCGGGATTGCGATTTCTGAAGTACAAGTCGGACCGCTCCTGCGATAATGCAGATCGCTC
This sequence comes from uncultured Phycisphaerales bacterium, assembly GCA_964655955.1. Classification (GTDB taxonomy): domain Bacteria; phylum Planctomycetota; class Phycisphaerae; order Phycisphaerales; family JAGLTS01; genus CAZZPX01. The sequence goes on from CAZZPX010000051.1 coordinate 1,686, forward strand.
CACGTTCTCGTGTCGCTGATCCTTCGCTGAAAGTCGCGGATCAGCAGCGGGATGTCCCACAGCGCCGCCAGAGCGCAGACCGACTGATGCACCAGCCCCTCCTTGTCGGCCTCGATGGGAAAGGCGGGACTGGAGGCCTCCTCGCTGTCCTGGTACTTGCCCGTTCGGAAGACGATGAGCGAGCGCGGCGGATCTTCGCCGACAGCGGCCCCGTTCGTCCAGTGCAGGTTCACATGCGCTTCCACCTCGAGCAGTTTCTCCACCGCGCTGCGAACCTCCTGCGCCTGGTCCTCTTGTGTTCCTTCCAGCGCCGCCTTGGCCACCTTGCAGAAGATGTCGCCGGGCGTGGTGCGGCGTGAAGGCCCGCGCGACTCGACCGCTTCGGAGAGATCAATCCCCGCCACGTTCAGCCAACCGGTGAGATACCGCACCGCCAGTTGCAGCGACTGCATGGGCGACTCGGCAGCGCCTTCCGCCCCCGTGCAGTTCCGATCGAGATCGCCCCAGACCGCCCGCAGCGCGGGGCGCTCCAGCATTCGCTTCCTGGCGTGCTCGGGAGAGCACTTGCGCCAGTTCATGAAGAGAACCAGCCGGGTCTGATCCCAGGCGAGACGAATGCCCACCACACGCCGGGGATCGATGTCCTCTCGCGCCTGAAAGCAGCCCGGCGTGAGAGGGCCATTCGTCTCCGGAAAGGGCGGAAACAGATTCGTGCTTTGGTCGGAGAAGAGCAGTCGCGTGGGCAGATCATGTCGCCAGACGAACCCCGCCATCGTCTCCGGATAGCGCAGGCCACTTTCGGTGTCAGCCTCCGACGCCAGCCGGTAGACGCGGTTGAGACGACGATTGCGGTAGTACGCGGTCCAGCAATCTGCGGGAAAGACGTTGCAGAAGGCGGCTAATGCTTCAACTGCGCGCTTGCGGTCATCCTTAAAGCGCTCCGGCGTCCCCGGTTGCGGGCGCTCCTCGCCATCGCCGCCGGGCAACGGGCTGCCCAGGGCGGCGATGGCGCGGATGAGCACCGCGTATCCTGGAGCCGCCTTTCTGCGTACAGCCACCCCGTCCAGGTCGTAGCCGACCGACTCGACAACATCCAGGATGCGGCCGAAGGCCTTGGCGTACGGCGCGCCGCGCGCGTTTCCTTTGATTCCCCACTGCTTTCTGAATCGCCGTCTCGCCGTGTCGTCGAGCACCTCGCACCAGAGGTACTTGAAGAACGCTGCGAATTCATACTCTACCGGCGCAGCCTCGTCGCCGCCTGCAATGGCCTTCGTCGCCCCGTGCCGTGCGCCGGAGAACGTGACGATGACCGGCAGCACCAGCGTGTCGGCATCTTCGTTGGGCCGCCGCTGATGACCGTTCAGCGGATACCTCGGGCCGCTGAGATCCGGTGCCGAGCAAGAATCTTCGGCAATTTTTCGAATCACCCATTCAGGCTCTGATCCCACCGGTTCACCTCCCGGCACCTCACTCGCTGCAGAATCGTGCGCGCTTCGCGAAGCTACTTCTCGAACCGGCTGGCGTCAATGTGTTTTCTTCACATTCGCGAGCCGGTCCGCCGTGCGCCGCGCGCAAGATCGCGGAACGGGCCACTGCAGCGCGCCGCCGGGTCCGTCAGCATCTCGTGCATAAACGCGGTTATCACAGCAGTTTCAGCCCTTTTCGAGCCCGAAACCTTTTCGCCGGTGAACCCGTACGAATGAGTGATTCGGGCGCGGAATCAGGAGCGAACAGCCATGGCACACCTCATTCGTCGTATTGCTGATTTCATCACCTTCTTGTTCATGGGAGCCGCGACGTCGCCGACGACGCAGCCGCGCCGGCGACACACGCCGGCGTACTGGCTGATGCGCGCCAGCCGCCTCAGCGGGACGGCGGCGTACACCTCGCTGCAGCGCGCCGTGGCCGGCCTGACGCCCCTAGCGGAGGTCGACCCCCTCGCTCACCTTCTGCTCAGCCTCGCCGTGGACCGGCTGTACTGGGCGCAGGCCGCGCGCCTGCAGCAGCGACCGCTCCGCGCCGAGCAGCGCCAGCGGGAGGCCTTGGCGCTGCTCTGCGAACTGGCGCTCATCGTCGTACCGCCGCTGCCCGTCGAGGACCGCGCCGGCGACCCTCGGGCCGCAGCCTGACCGCGTGGGTCCGAGCCGACCCGAGGGCGCCCTTCTTCAACGGGGCCGCGAGCCACCCGCTTGCGGCCCTGTTTCTTCAGGCGCTCAGCAAGACGGCGTGGTTCCACCCCAGCGCACCTGCGGCAATTCCCACGCTCGTGCAGGCGTCTTACCTGCGACGAGCAGCGCCGCTGCGCAGAAAAGAGAGCGATGCGCCTGGAAAACGCATCGCCCTCGTTCATTGGGGTTTCTGCGCACAGCGCTCTTGCCGCCTGCTGGAGGCTTACGGACAGGGCTCGCCGTACTTGCTGAGCAGCGCACCGAGGTCAGCCTGGTCGGTGTCGCCGTCGCCGTCGATGTCACCGCCGTCGTCCTGGCCGTAGGAGCCAAGCAGTTCGCCAAGATCCTGCTGGTTTACCACGCCGTCGCCATTGAGGTCCTCGGGGCAGAAGGCGCCGGGCCTGACGCGGAGGAAGGCGTCGCCCATGTCGTCGCCGTTGGCGTTGCGCATGTCCGCGAAGAAGTACAGGTCGCCTTCATTGGTAAGGAAGGCGTCGTAGGCGTGGAAGCCGGCGATGTAGAGGTCGTCGTTGTCCATGCTGTCGCCGTTGAGGTCGATGGGATCGCCCTTGCGCGCAAGGACGGTCTCGCCGTTCATGACGATGACCTGGTCGCGGGCCGGATCGTCGTTGTCGGTGCTGCCGCAGATGATGTGATCGCCGAGGCTGTTGCTTCTGACCGTGGCGAAAGTGGCGCCGAAGGAGGTTGCGGCGTAGTGCTCGTCGCTGTCGGGAACGATGGGGTCCCCGGTCGCCGCGATGACTTCGCCGTTGCGAACGACCCAGCCGACGTCGTCCGCGTTATCGCCGCGCACGAACCACCATTCCTCGTTGCAGCCGATTTCGAGATAGAAGATGGCGGCGACGGGGGAGGTGAAGTCGCCGATCGTGTCGCCCTCCTGGAAGATCGCGGCGCCGTTGAGCACGACGGTGTCGGTGGTGCCCGTGCCGGGATCGCTGTCGCCTTCGACGATCCAATTCTCGCCGTCGATGTCGGCGTCGAACGTGCCCGCGGCGAAGCCGTCGAAGCCGGCGAGCTTGCTCGCGACATTCGTCTGCGCGACGACGGTGAGATCGTGATAGAGCGCGATGTCGAAGTCGGAGGCGATGTTCTCGATCTGGGCGCGGTAGCCGACCACGCCGGTGTTCATGATGTGTGCGGAGTTGAGCGAGTTGCCGAAGACCTCATCGCCGACGGGGCCGCTGTCGAAGAGTCCGGGGGCAAGATCGCCCTCGCGCGCGACGACGACGAAGTCCGTGCCGTCGAACTTGAAGATGATCTCGTCGGTCGCGGTGGAGCCGCCCGAGAGCCGGTTGCCGAAGGCGTACTGACCCGAGTCGTTGATGCCGCAGTCGCTGTCCATGAAGCCGTAGGTCAGCGAGTCAAGGGGCGCGGGATCGCCTTCGTGCGGACCGGCGAGGCCTTCCCCGCCGCTGCCGATGATCATGACGTCGTTGGCGTCGGAATCGGGATTGTCGGAGAAGGCCTTGAAGATCCAGTAGTTGCCGCTGGGACTGTGCTTCAGGTCGAGAAAGGGCGCGAGCGGAGCGCGAAAGCGCTCGCCGGCCGTGCCGGGAATCAGCGAAGATGGATCATCCTGCAGGTTTGTATAGATGACCTCCACCGGAGCCGGGGCGGCGCTGGCGCCCGCCGCGAGCAGCAGCCCTGCAACCAGGGACGTGGCGTGACGTGTAAACATCTCTTCAATCTCCTCTTGTGGGCCCCGAGCCGCACCGGCGGCCCGGTGTCTCAACTCTAGCACCAATCGGCGCGGCCGCCGGTGAAATTGGAGGAGAAGCTGCGGCTTGGCGGCCGGCGCGCGGAAACGGCTGCGGGGGCGGCGCCCGCAGCCGGGAATGTCGCTGGTGAGCTTGCCGGCGTTCAGAGGCAGACGTTGCCCCAGGCGGCGAGGAGGATGGCGAGATCCGCCTGCGTGGTTTGGCCGTCACCGTCGAGATCGGCGCGACCATCCAAGCCGTACGCGGAGAGCAGGATTCCCAGATCGGTCTGTCCGACGACGCCGTCGCCATCCAGATCCTCAGGGCAGGGATCTTCCTCGACGAGGACGAACTGGATGAAATCCGTCGCCTCAGCAGCGCTGTCTGCGGCCTCCATCTCGTAACGCAGGATGACGGTGTAGCCTTCCGGGATCGGGCGATTGACGGGGACTTCAATGGGCACACCAGGATCCGCCAGGATGAATTCGCCGCCCGGCACAGGTTCGAGGGCGTCATCGAGGAGCGGATTCCCGTCATTCAAGTCGGCCAGGGCAAAGGGCACGTCGACGACCCCAAGGCGAATGTCTCGGATTATGGCGGGTTGCGGTTGGAGATTTTCCAACTCCAGTGTCAGATGCGGCGAATAGTAGGCCCAGCCGCTCGTCGTGTTGTAGACGGTGCTGTCGTAGATGCGATTGCCCCACTCGTTCGTCCAGTACATGTCGAGCACATGGCTGGACTCATCGCGGGTCGACCAGCCGATACAGACGACCTGATCCGTGTCAATCGCGAAGTTGTCGGCGTCTCGGAAGTCCATCCAACGCAGGACCGTGTTGGGCGAGTCCAGCGTGCACTGAAAGGACAGGAAGTTAGCGCTGAACGAGCCGTCGTGGTGGTCGATCACCAGTTCGGTTCCCTCAAGGACCACGACCAAGCCATGCGCCGTGGGCCCCTCGTTCTTCAAGCACTTGCTGACGTCATAGCTGCCGTAGCTGCCGGCGAAGGCGCCCGTGCATGAGCAGGAGAGCGCGGCGAGCGTGAATAAGGATGTCGAATTCATGGTTCTGCCTCGTTACGCGGTTAGCGGCGTTGCGTGTCCCGTTCGCGTGACTCACCCGCCGTCGCCTGTGAACGCGACGTTGACCAAGCAAACCCGCACCAGGATCGAAGAGATTCGTGCAGATGCAGTCGCGTCGGCCTGCTCGAACGCGGCTGACACGTTCACGCGACCGCACCAACGCATGAGAAAGGGCTGCGAGACCTTCGCCTCGCAGCCCCTTCATCGACACTGCGGTCGCATTAAGGACCCAGTCAGTTCACGCAATCCCGACCGTAGACCGCGAGCAGTGCGCCGAGGTCGCCCTGGTCGGTGTCCCCGTCGCCGTCAATGTCAGCGATGCAGTCGGCGCCAACGCAGCCATAGTCGCTGAGCAGGATGCCGAGATCGGACTGGCCGACGACACCGTCGCCGTCCAGGTCTTCGGGGCAGGACCCCGCCTCGCTCACGGAGAACTGCACGAAGTCCAGCGCGAAGGCGTCGCTCTCGGGCATGTCGACGACGTAACGCAGCACGACGGTCGCATCAGGCGGAATCGGCTGGTCGATGAACAGGGTCACCGCGGCGCCCGGCTCGAGGATGAACTGCTCCCCGCCGGGGACCGGCCGCAACGTCTGCTGCAACAGATCGCTCTGGTTGTTCAGCTCCGCGAGCGGCAGGGGCTCGGGAAGCACCGCGAATTGCAGATCGAAGACCACCATGGGCGAATCGAAGAGGTTCTCGAAGTCGAGCGACACGGTCTGCGTCGAGGTCTCGTACGTCCAGCCGCTCGTGCTGTTGTAGACGATGCTGCCGGGGATGCGGTTCCCCTGCTCGTCGGTCCAGTACATGTCGAGCACGTTGCTGGAATGATCGGAGGTGGACCAGCCCACGTGGATGAGCTGGCCGGTGTCGATCATGCCGTTGCCGTCGCCGCCGCCGCCCGAGTCGTTGAACGCCTGCCAGTGCATCTTGGTGTTGGCGCCGTCCGGGCCATGCGAGAACGAGTTGAACCGGCCGTTGGAATAGCCGTCATAGTGATTGGTGACGGTCTCAGAGCCGGAGAGGATAACGGCGATGTCGTGTGCCGCCGGCCCCTTGTTGATCAGGTCCTTGTTGACGTCATAGGCGAATGCGGAGAGGGAAGAACCGCAGACTGCGGTTACGCAAAGCAAATACGTGGGTTTCATGATGAACCTCGTGTGGTCGTGGCGGGCGGTGAGTGGAAGGTCGGCACACGGATCCCGCAGGCGGATCATGCAAACTCGCGCCTGGCGCGGTTGATCGCCCTGCATCGTCGTGGCCGACGACAATGGGAAGTCTGGGTTGTAAGGGGCGGGAAATGCTGCCGTGCCGGAGTCGTTGTCAGCCGCGGTCGTTTGTCGGCTGCGAGCGCTCCTGCTGACGATGTATAGTCGCGCCAAGGCGCGGGCCTGACGCGGCCTTCGCCAGATTGCCAACTCAACCTACGTACTCAGGCGGCGTGCCGCCCGGCCGCCCTCGCGGGGCGGCGCCGGCCGAAACTCGTCATCACGAGCCTGCGCCGGTGCGCCGCGGATGCAGGCGTGCCGATGCGAAAACGCCCCGCGCCGGGGCGCGAGGCGTTGCGAAGGATCAGATCGTGAGCGGTGAACTGCCTTACGGACAGGGCTGGTTGTAGAGGGCGAGCAGCGCGCCGAGGTCCGCCTGGTCGGTGTCGCCGTCGCCGTCGATGTCGCCGCCGTCGTCCTGGCCGTAGGACGCCAGCAGTTCGCCGAGGTCGGACTGGTCGATGTAGCCGTCGCCCGTCAGATCCTCCGGGCAGCCCGGGCAGTCCTGGATGACCTGCACCTCGAAATCGTCGATGGCGGCTTCGACGATCGAACCGGAGTTCTCATCGGAGGCGATGAAGCGCATGAGCATGGTGGCGCTGGGCGAGACGCCGGAGATGTCGGAGAGGTTGAAGGCGTGCTTGAACCAGCCGCCGCTCGTGCCCTCACCGCTGGGTCCGACGGTCTCGACGTTCTGCCAGGTCGCCCCGGCGTCGTCGGAGATGTCGACGACGAAGACGTCGGCGTTGGGCGAGGAACCCTGGTCGTTGCTGTACCAGCGCCAGTAGCTGATGCTGGCATCACCGGCGCTGGCGTCGAAGATCGGCGAGTACAGCGTCGTCTTGCCGTCGTCGACGTCGTATGTGCCGATGCCGCTGCCGGCCCGGCCGTCCGTCACGTAGCAGTCCGTGCCGGTCGGCGTGTGATCGTCGCCCGGCTGGGCGTCGGTCGGCTGCGGATCCATGCGGCCCCAGGTGCCGGTCGAGGCGTCATCGTCGGGCGCGCCGACGGACCAGCCGTACTGATCCGTCTCCAGTTCGTCGTAAAGCACGACGTCAAGAGGAAGCGCCGTGGCGTCATAGAAACTGTCGGGCGCGCCGGCCGGCAGCGTCACGAACTCGCCGTTGGTCGCCTGCGCCTCGAAGTAGAACTCGAGCGTGTCGCCGCAGTCGGTCGCGGGAAGCAGGGCCTCGAACTGGCCGTTGCCCAGCGGCGTCATCGCTGCCGCGCTCCAGTTGCCCCCGCTGACGCGACTGTACGCCAGCGCCGTTCCCGTCTGGTACTCGCCGTTGATCTCCGTGATCTGCACCAGGACCGGCGTGGGCGTGTCGGGCTCGATGAGGCCGGGCACGCCCGAGGGAACGTCCAGCTTGATCTGCACGGTGACGTACTCGGCGAGCACCTTGACGGCCTCCCAGCACTCTTCACCGGTAGGAATGATCTGGATGGGCGGCAGTTCGAAGCCGTAGAACCCGGTGTCGCGCAGCTCGATCGTGTAGGCGTAGCCGCCGCCTTCATCGTACCCCCAGTCGCAGGCGATGCCGCTGGCGAGGTAGAGGCCGTAGCCCGGCCCGTTGTCGTAGCTCGTCCCGTGCACGCCGTAGATCGCATCGCGCATGGCGGCGCCGATGTCGCTCATGATGGTGTTATCCGGCTCGGGGGCGACGACGTAGTCGTAGCTGTACGGCCGGAGAATCAGTTGCCCGTAGCTGTGCCAGTCGATGTGGACGACCACATCGGAGAGGGAGAGAATGTAGTTGCTCAGCGCCGTCGTCTCCGGCTCGGAGAAGGGCGCCGTGCCGCGGTAGATGTCGCTGCTGGTGTAGCCGTCCGAACCGGGGCCGCCCCAGCCGACGCTCCAGTTGCGGTTCAGATCCACGCCGTACGTCCCGTCGCCATTGTTACGGCGATTCTTCCGCCACAGGCGGTAGCTCGTGTGCGAGTATTCGTAACCATCGGGATTGACCACCGGCACAAAGACGAACTCGAGGCGCGTGAGCATGTCCTCGACCTGCGGATCGCTGCCGTAGTTCTGGCAGAGCTGATCGGCGACGTAGAGGACCGTCGCCGGGCTGATCCACTCCCGGGCGTGCTGCGCGCCGTTGAAGACCACCTGCGACTTCATGTTGTCCGTCGGCGCGGTGATCGTCATGCCGTAGATCTCCCGCCCCTGGATCGACTGGCCGATCGAGAACTTGCTGCTGACCAGCATTGGGTAACTCGCCGCCAGGTCATCCATGAACGTGACGATCTCGTCGTAGCGATGGTAGGTGTCGAACCAGCCCCGGCCGGCAGCCGCCAGCGCCATGCGCTCGGCGTCAACCAGCGCCTGCACGTCCTGATGGCGCACGATGTAGTCCAGCCCTGTCGCCTGCAGAGCGGGCATGTTCGCCGCGGGGATCACCCACTCGTTCATGCGGTCGATCCCCAGCGTGCAGTTCATGAACGTCGTCGCAAGCGGCTTGACCACGTCGAGATCGGCGGGCGTCTCGGCGTACACCGAGACCAGCCGGCTGTCCTTCAACGAGGGAACTTCTTCCGCCATCACGCCCGACGAGGCAACCAACGCGGCGGCGCTGATCAGTGCTGAAGCCCAGGATAGACATCCTTTGCTCATGGTCTCTCTCCAAGTTGTGTCGTTTGCCTAAATCGACAGCCCGAACGGGCCGCATGGAACTCTCTTAGTGTACGTCCGGATCCCAGATCGGGCTGCAGCAATCCGTCAACAAGATCGGCGAAGTGACGCGTCCGCTCCCGTCGAGGTCAGCCAGCTACCCGGTACCGGGGGGAAGTCGCCTCCCGGTGCCTGCCCTCGCACAGAGACGCCCGCTGCTGACGAGTCGGCGCAGCCCGTGTCGGCGGGCAAGAGGATTTGCGACTTTCCAGCCGATTCTTCTTGACAATTACGTCCGATATGGCAACGTATCGTGCGCAGAGGAAGGCGGACGATCCTCTCGACCGCTCCGACCGAAGGTCTCTGCGAATTCTGAGAAGGAGAACGGCGATGCAACGGCTGCTTTCCGCCCTCGGCCTTGGCGTTGTCTGCTGCGCGGGGGCCCTGGCGTGCCCGGGCGATCTCAATGATGACGGTCGGATTGACCAGGCGGATCTCGGGATCCTCCTTGCCTCCTACGGCGACGATGACGGCGGCGACATCAACGGCGACGGCCTGACGAACCAGGCTGACCTCGGTGCACTGCTCGCCGTCTACGGAACGGACTGCGCGCCCGAGGGGATGATCCTCCTCCCCGCCGGCGAGTTCCTGATGGGCGACCACTTCGGCGAGGGGGCGCCCGACCAATTGCCGGTTCATCCGGTCTCTCTCGGCTCGTTCCACATGGACGCATACGAGGTCACCAACTCGCTCTATGCAAATGGCTTGAACTGGGCACTGGCGCAAGGTCTCATTCACGTCAGCGACGGCATCGTGTATCCCGTCGACGGCTTCGTACCGTACTGCGAGACAGCGCCGTTCAGCTGGTACAGCCGCATCCACTGGGACGGCGGCACCTTCAGCGTCGCGCCCGGCTTCGAGCAGCACCCGATGGTGGG
>CAZZPX010000052.1:0-11459 GCA_964655955.1 uncultured Phycisphaerales bacterium
TCGGTCGAACTGCTCTCAGACAAGCGCAAGGGCAAGATGACCATCCGGGTCGGTTCGGAAGGCGGCCTCGAAAAGGATCACCACGTGCCGCAGGACCGCCATTTGCTCGTGCACACCGGCGACTACGTGGAGGCGGGCGATCCGCTCATCGACGGTCCGCTCGTTCCGCACGACATCCTGCGGATCAAGGGCGAAGAGGCGCTGTGGACCTACATGCTCGACGAGGTGCAGAACGTCTACCGCGCCCAGGGCCAGGTCATCAACGATAAGCACATCGAGGTGATCCTCAGCCAGATGCTGCGCAAGGTGCGCGTGGAAAGCCCCGGCGACACGGAACTGCTGCCCTACGAGGTCGTCGACAAGTACGTCTTCCGCCAGGCCAACCAGGCGATCGCCAGAAAGGCCTACGTGACGAATCCCGGCGACACGACGCTGCCAGCCAACGCCCTGGTCACCAAGAGCGAGCTCAAGGAGGCCAACGCCGCCGTCGAAGCGGATGGCCGCAGCCCCGCCAAGGCGCGCAAGGCCAAGCCGGCGACGGCTCGGACGCTGCTCCTGGGCATCACCAAGGCCTCGCTTCAGGCTGAGTCGTTCCTTTCCGGCGCGTCGTTCCAGGAGACCACGAAGGTGCTCACGGAAGCGTCGCTGGCGAGCAAGGTCGACAACCTCGAGGGCCTCAAGGAGAACGTGCTGCTGGGCCACCTGATCCCGGCGGGTACGGGCTTCAAGGAGCACCGCTCGCTGAAGGTGAGGTATCTCGCCGAGGCGGTGGTGAGCGAAGAGCAGAGCCGCGAGGCGATGCTCGCTGAGGCGGCGGCCCAGGCCGAGTCGCTCGGCGCCGAAGCGCCCGACGAGGTGCTCGAGAAGCAGCCGTCGGTCGAAATCGCCGACGCGTCGCAGACTGTGAGTTCGACGAGTAACGATTGACGCAGGCGCGCCCCCGGGCGCGCCGCCAATCAAGTCCGCAATCCCAGCCCGCCGCGCGCCCGCGGCGGGCTTTCCTTTGCCCTCGTGGGATCACTGCACGGTCCACCAGGCGGAGCCGACAGCGACTGGAAGGCGGGGCCACGGCATGCACGACTTCGTCAGCCCCCGCCCCCCGCTTCGAGGCGGCAGACATGAACAGGCAGCGCCCGAGAGTCCATCCGGCAACGGTCGCCGGCCGCGATCGCGACGGATGTACCCGCGACGGGAGAGGATGGTCGCTCCATCGAAGCGGAGCAGGGCGTCGTACCTCTCCCTCCAGGTGCGTCCGCGCCTGTTCGCCTGGCGCATGTGGCGCGATGCCGTTACACGCGCTGATCGCCGCCCGCTTTCGCGGCGGGGGCGAGCTTGATCGTTGCGCGCGGTGTCGGCCGGGGGTCGACCTTGGGTGTCGCCTCGCCGATCTTCTCGATGCACGTTTCCTCGCACGCCTCTTCGCAGCAGTCCTGCTGCATCACCGGCGCGGCGACGCGCTTGACGATGCGCGCCCGCTGCACAAGGCCCTGCGTATACAGCCACCACTGCTGTGCCTGGTGATAGCGCTGGGGCAGGTGAGCGGGAATGTGCTGGAAGGGATCGATGCCGACCGCGCGCAGGCCCAGATTCCAGCCCGGCGCGTTCCTGATCCGCACGTAGATGCGGGCGTCGCTGTGGGCGGGCAAGCCATAGTACCCCGGGCCCGGCTCGCGGCAGTCGGCGAGCGAGCCGCGCGACGCGATGGGCGTCGTGACCACGAAGGGCGGCGAGATGGGGTGGCTTCTGGTGACGATGCGCGCCCGCGTCCGCTCGCAGGCGGTCGGTGCGTTGAGCGCCCCAGCGGGGTTGATCACCTGCGCGCAGTTGCGCTTGACCACGATGCACTGTGCCTCAGCCGAGCCAGCCGACCAGACGAGCGCACTTCCAGCCGCGATCGCCGCGGCGACAATAACGAATCTTCTCATTGTGCTTCCCTCTTACTCCGAACGCGGTCCCCGCTGCCGGTGGATCCGCAAGCTTCCCCTGACGCCCTAAGCATGCCGCAAACCTGGCGATCCGCAAGGCTTAGCCAGACATTAAGCGCGAAATGATCCCTCCAGGGCGTGTGGGGCAGGCCGGCCGGCGCCAGGGCGGGAAGACTACCGGACTTCGATCCCCACCGGCTCGAGCCACGGTGGAGCGAGTTGACGCCACTGCGTGTGGTAGGTCTCGTCGTTGTCCGCGACCTCGACGTTCAGGCGCGTGGGCAACTCCACGTCCCGCACCACCGCCCGCAGGCCGTAACCGTCCGGCGTGCGGCGGGCGGCACTGATGACGCGCTGCGTGGGCATGAGCAGCGTGTTGCGCTCGTGCTCGACGATCTCAAAGACCTGACCCTCCGATTCGGGCGCGAAGGGATCGATGAGGTAGCGCTTGTCGCCGACCCGCACAACGACGCTGTCTTCCAGCGGATTGTGGACGCGGGTGCGATCGTCGAGTTGGTCGGCGTTGGCTTCGACAATGTTGTCCGGAACGTAGAGGGCGATGTAGAGATCCTCGCCGCTGCGCGCCAGCGTGAGCGTGGGCGGCGGCTCGTCGTTGTCGTAGACGCTCGCCTCCCACGCCCAGAGGAGCAGCGACCCCGTCTCACCCGCGGAGAGATCCACCGCCATCGTCAGCGGCACGCGCCGGCGCACGACGACGGGCACGGCGCGCCCCTGGCTGTCCTCGAAGGTTGCCACCAGGTGCACCTCCGGCGGGGGCGACATCCCCGGCTGCGGCGGCGACTCCAACTCCACGAACAGCTCGCGCTCCTCATCGGGCTGCAGTACAACCGTGCCACTGCCGCCGACCATCCGGAACGGCGTCTCGGCGTGCGTGTTGTGCGGCGAGTAGATGTCGCGCTCGGTCGTCGAGCAGAACCACTCACCCTCAACGAGCATCGGCGCGGGAACATCCTGCACCAGCGCCGCAGTCAGCGTGATCGGTCGATCGATCGGATTGCGCACGGCGACCGAGGCGCTGCCTGACACCGCCCCGCCGAGCGGCTGGGGCAGCGGCGAGAACTGCTCGGCCGAGCGCGACTTGACGCGGAAGGCGCGATCCTGATCCTCGCGCAGCACCCAGTCGTCGGGCAGCGTGTGACCGACCGGCGCATGGTAGATGTTGAAGTCGCCGCTGGGCGCGACGTTCAGGTAGGTGAGATGGTTGAGTTGCCCGGTGAGCGGATGCTGATCGATCATCCCGCCGCAGACGCTCAGCAGGTGATACTCGACGCCGTCGAGATCCGCCTCGCGCTGCAGCGAATGGAAGTGTCCGGCGATGACCGCTTCGACGCCCGCGGCGGCGAGCCGGGGATGCACCGCGTCGAGATAGTTCGAGCCGCGCTCGCGCCAGGCGGGGCGGTGCATGAGCACAAACATGGGTCGCTCGTGCGCCACGCCGTACGTCAGCGCGCGATCAAGAAAGGCGAGCTGATCTCGGTTGAAGATGGGATCCTCCCCGCTCGCCGCCAGATCCTCGGTGCTCAGACAGATGACGAGCGCCAGGCCGAAGTCAACGGCGTAGTAGCGCGGCCCGAAGAGCTCTTCGTACAGGGGCACGAAGGTCTCGTCGCCGGGCCGGCGCGTGCCGGAGATGATGTCGTGGTTGCCGGGCGTGGGATAGAAGGGAATGCCCAGACTGCCGACGACGTTGAGATAGTCCGCCGCCTCTTCGCGGAAGCGTTCGAGGTTGCGCGTGTACCCCTGCACCATGTCGCCGACGGTGAAGATCGCATCCGGTCGGGTGCGCTCGAGGTCGGCCGCCGCCCGCGCGAGGTACGGCATCCCCCACGGTCGCCCGGCAGTGCGATCAGGAAGAATCGCCAGGCGCAACATCTCCACGGGCAGGGGCGGCTCGGGCAACGGCCGGCCCGACGTACCGATCAAGAGCGGCTGGATCGGCGTCGCGGCTGCGGCGGGCGCGGCGGGATCCGTCTCGGGCCGTCGCGTTGCCGGCGTGCATCCGATAAGCAGCGACAACAGCACGAACGGCAGAAGACGAGCGAAGGTGGTGTGCGGTCCTGGCACGGGAGGCTCCTCGTAGGGAAAACGCGGAGCGTAGCCGCTGCCGGGACTAGAGAAAACCCCGCTGTCACGGAAAACGCAACAGCGGAGCGGAGGGGAGAAAGATGATCTAGCGTCAGTTATCGGCCAGAATACCCGACATTCGTCAGTGTTATAAGCGCTTTTCTCGGACTTTTTACCATTCGCGCGCCGGGCTGGACCCCACGACCGCCGCACCATTCACCGTTTTCCTAGTGAGTCGATCCGCAATACTTCACGCCTCGCCGGCGCGAAAGCTGATCGTATCTCCTTTCGTGACACGTTCATAGAGCTTCACAAGCCCCTCCACCTGGCCGCTGGCGGTGTAGCGCTCACGGACGACGGCGCGGGCCGCTTCCGCGCGCCGGCGAGCCTGAGACGGCTGCGAGAAAACCTGATCCAGCGTCTCCTGCCAGGCCCGGCGCTTGGGCGCTTTCACCGCTGCCGTCACTGTTTCCTCACGCAGGTAGTCCACCACGCGATCTTCGACGGCGAGGATGACCCGGCCGTTGGCGATCGCCTGGAGGCAGAAGCTGCGATGCTCGCCCAGGGCCTCGGGAATGACCAGGATGTCCGCCTGCAGTTCGAGTCCGCGGGCGGCGGCGCTGAGGGGCACGAGCGACACCATGCCTTCGAGTTCGAGTTCCTGGCAGATGGCGTGCAACGCTCCTGCTGCATCCGTCGGCGACGCCAGGAAAACGCACACCTGCGGGTAGTCGGCGGCGACGGCTGCGAAGCCGCCCAGGCAGGCCCGGCAGGCGGCCTGGTCCTGGCCGGTGGCCACGATCACCACGCTGATGTTCTTCTCCACTTCCGAGAGCGGCGGGTAGACATCGGCATCGGCGATCGCCAGTACGCCCCACGGCTGGTGGGACACCAGGTTGGGGTCGACCTGCGAGCGCAGGGCGGCGGCGAGCGACTGGCTTGGCGTGTTGTAGGCGGCGACGAGTTGGCGCTGCTTGGTGCTGGGAAGCCGTTCCGCCAGCGCCGTCGACCAGATTTCGAGGATCACGTTACAGCCGAATTCGCGCCCCAGCGCGAAGGCAAGGCGCCAGGCGCCGCGGCCGTAGGCGTGAATCACGTCGATCGGGTCGGCCCCCCAGCCGGCTGACTGCAGGGCGGTGACGAGTTCGCGGGCGCACGCTGGCCAGCCCCAGCGGAGTTGCTGATCGCTGTACGTGGCGCGCGGGGAGAGGCCGGACTCGCGCCAGGGTGCGACATCCGCCGGAGCCGCCCGGGCGACAGAGATCCCCGACCCCATGAGGCCGACTGCCAGTCGTTCGACCATCGGGTTCTCGCGGATGGTGAAGTCGCGATCGGTAAGCATGAGCGCCCGCATGAGGGCATGCTACCGCAGGAAGGCGGCGTGGTGCCCGGGAAACCCAGCAAGCGCGATGCCTTGCGGAGCGCCACGCGCCGAGCGGGCGCCGCGAGAAAAACCGCCGGCCAGAACGAGTCCAGGTCGGCGGCGGGTGGATGGCTTTGCTAACCCCTTGCAATCGGCGTATCTGCGGCTGCCCGCAGCAGTCCAATTCCAGTATGCCTACGATCCCGTTGAATGGCAATAGAATTCGGCCGATTTAAGTGCGAGGCGCGCCGGCGCGGAGCGACTGAGGCGGACGCGTTCAGACCGATAAAGCACATCGCCCGCCCAACGGAACAACGAGGCGCGCTGCAGGCGGCGGAGCCTCGGCAACGCGCAGCCCAGCAGGCGACTGGCCCGGCGCACGCGAACAGCGCCAAAGTGAACGCACGGACTTGATCGTCTGGAAGGAGCAGCGAGATGTACCGCAACACTCCCGGCGTGCTGGCGACGTCGCTGACGCTCTTTCTGAGCGGCTGGAACGCCGCGCCCGGCCGGGAATCCAACTCGATCCTCGTCTGGGGCTCGCAGGTGATCGGCGTCGATCTCAGCGGCGAATTCATCGCGGCGGCCGCCGGCTGGACGCACAGCCTGGCGCTGCGGGACGACGGGCGGGTCGTGGCGTGGGGGAGCAACAGCGCGGGGCAGTGCAATCCGCCTGCGGACAGCGTCGACTGCGTTGCCCTCGCCGCGGGCGCCCAACACAGTCTTGCCCTCAAGGCGGACGGCTCGATCGTCGCCTGGGGCTCCAACGATCTTGGCCAGTGCAGCGTGCCTGCCCCCAACGACAGTTTCGTAGCCCTCACCGCTGGGCGATTGCACAGCGCGGGACTCCTGTCCGACGGCGTTATCGCGGCCTGGGGAGACAACTCGAGCGGCCAGTGCGACGTACCGGCGCCGAATGAGGGGTTTCTTGCGGTCGCCGCAGGATTCGATCACACGCTCGGTCTCAGGTCGGACGGCTCAATCGCCGCCTGGGGGCGCAACGACCATGGCCAGTGCGATGTGCCCGCACCGAACGGCGAATTCGTGGCGATTGCAGCGGGTCAGCACCACAGCCTGGGACTCAGATCGGACGGCTCGATCGTGGCATGGGGCTCCAACGAGGACGCCTCCGGAGCCTACGCCGGTCAGTGCGATGTGCCGCAGCCGAACGCAGGTTTCGTCGCAGTCGGAGCCGGCGAAGCGCACAGCGTGGGCCTCAAGTCGGACGGCTCGCTCGTGGCATGGGGGTGGAACCAGGACGGCCAGAACGACGTGCCCGAGCCGAACGAGAGCTTCGTCGTCCTGTCGGCTGGATCCCGCCATTGCCTGGCGCTGCGAACTGACGGGTCGCTGGTCGGCTGGGGTCGCAATGGCTACTTCGAGAGCAACGCCATCGAGGCGGGCGTGGAGTTCATCGCAGTGGCGGGCGGCTGGGATTCGGGACTCGCGCTCAAGGCAGACGGCTCGCTGGTGCCCTGGGGCATTCTCACAAGCGTGCCTGAGCCGAACTCGGACTTCGTCGCGGTGGCGGCCGGGTCGACGCATCATCTCGCGTTGAGGAGCGACGGCATGGTCGCGGCCTGGGGAAACAACCTCTACGGTCAGTGCGATGTGCCGCCGCCCAATGCAGACTTCATCGCCGTGTCGACGAAGTGGATTCACAGTCTCGGTCTCAGGAGCGACGGCTCAATCGCAGCGTGGGGATTCAACGGCTTCGGGCAATGTACGGTTCCATCCCCCAACGCCGATTTCGTCGCGGTCTCGGCGGGCTCGCGGCACAGCCTCGGCGTGAAGGGCGACGGCTCGATCGTGGCATGGGGGAACAACGACTTCGGGCAGTGCGACGTGCCGCTGCCGAATTCGGACTTCGTTGCGGGGGCGGCGGGAGGCGGTCACACTCTCGCTCTGAGGTCGAACGGGTCGGTGGTGGCGTGGGGGTCGAACGCGGCCGGGCAATGCGACGTGCCGCTGCCCAATGAAGGATTCATCGCCGTGGCCGCGGGCAACTCACACAGTCTGGCGTTACGCGGGGACGGCACGATCGTGGCGTGGGGATTCGATGAGATCGGGCTGGGCGATGTGCCGCTGCCCAACGAGCGCTACCTCACCATCGCGGCGGGCGCGTTTCTCAGCCTGGCGATCCGAGCGGAGCCGAGCCTCTGCCCGGGCGATCTCGACGGGGATGACGTCACGGGACAGGCGGACCTCGGCATCCTCCTCGCCACGTACTCGCTCGCCGCAGATCACCCTTCGTTCGACGCGCGCGGCGATCTGAACGACGACGGCGTCGTCGATCAGCAGGACCTGGGCATCCTGCTCGCGGACTATGGTTGCGGTACGTGATGGCGCCTTGAACGAACTGTGAACGGACGCGGCCTGCTCAGCGCATCAGTTCGGAGATGACGTCGAGCCCCTTCTCGAGAATCGAGTCCTTCGTCGCGTAGCTCAGACGAATGTGGGTGTCGCGCGCGCTGAAGACGCCGCCGGGGATGATGAGCACGTTGCGCGCAATTGCTTCCTCGACGAATTCCGTGCCGGTCTTGCCGAGGTGCGAGGGCACCCGGGGAAAGGCGTAGAAGGCGCCGCCGGGCTTCTCGATCTCCGTCACCTGCGAGAGCCGCTCCACGACGAGATCTCGCTTCTTCTCGTAGCTCTCCACGTAACTCTTCATGTCCACATCAAGGGCCGAGACGCACGCCGCCTGCGCCATTGACGGCGCGCACACGTAGCTGAACTGCTGCAGCTTGGTCATCTCGTTGATGACGCGAGCAGGTCCCGCGGCATAGCCCATGCGCCACCCCGTCATCCCGTAGGTCTTGCTGAAGCCGCGCAGGAGGAGAAGGTCGCGCCTGCCGCGCGCCGGGCTGGGAGAGCGGCCGTCGTCCAGGTACTCGCTGTAGGTGAAGACGTCGTAGATCTCGTCGCTGCAGAGGACGACCCCTCTGCGCGCGCAGAGCTCCGCGATGTCGTCGAGTTCGCGCTGCGTGTTGACGACGCCGGTCGGATTACTCGGCGAGTTGACGAGGACGAGCTTGGTGCGCTCGGTGAGGAGAGGTTCAATGCGTTCGGCCGTCAGGCGAAAATCGGGATAGGTGTCGCAGAAGATCGCCTTTCCTTCCGCCATGCGCACGACGTGCTTGTAGAGCACGAAGCAGGGGTCGGCGAGGATGACTTCATCCCCCGGATTGATCAGCGCCAGCATGCCCAGCAGCAGCCCGCCCGAGACGCCGGAGGTGATGAGCAGACCGTGCTCCGGCTGTTTTCCGCCGAAATCCCAGCCGAGTTCGCGCGTAAGCTGCTCGACGAGTCGAGCGCGCAGGTCCGCCGCGCCCTGGGTGACGGTGTAGCTGTTACGGCCGGCTCGGATGGCGGCGATGGCCGCTTCCTTGATCGGCTCGGGCACGTCGAAGTCGGGCTGCCCGATGGAAAGGTTGATTGGATCCTTGAGCTGTGCCCCGAGGTCAAAAACTCGGCGGATCCCGGACGCCTCGATGTCCAAGGCACGGTCAGCAATGAGCGTCGCCGTTTCCATGGGCGGATTGTAGTGAAAGGGCCTAGCGGAGGTTATCCACCGCTGGCTGAATCGGTTGCGTGCGTGCCGTGCGCAGCCTAGGCTGCCCCGATTCGCGTCCGACACCCGATCAGATCACGCCCGGCACGGATGAGGTGCTCAGTGCCCAAGACAAGACTCGAGGGATGGAAACCCGAAGCCGAGATGCGACCGCTGCGCCTGGCGACGCTGATCCTGGCTGCGATCGGCTCGTTCGTCGCGGCGATCCTCTGCTTTCGCGTGCTGACGGTCCTGTCGGGTGGCCGAGAATTCGCGCTCTGGGTTGGGCTCTGTGTCAGCCCGCCCCTCGCTGTGGGACTGTGGGTGCTGGACGAACAGCGCCGAAGAAGACAGCCTCGCGTCACAGCGCAGGATGCGGCCGAAGAGCGCGACGAATCGGAAGCGGCGGACCTTCGTTTGCAAATCAGTCGTGAGGTGGCGTAGGGAACGCGACGCGGCAGCAACGGAGAAGTCAACTCGCGCTGCCCGCCGGTGGTTTGGGTCTTGGTCATCCGGCGTCACGCCGAATCACGCCCGCTAGCGCACGGGGCCGCCGCTGGAGTCGGGTTCTACTTCGGCGGCGTCGTCCGCGGCGGGCGCGGTGAGGGCAGCGGGCGGAAGTAGATCGACGGTGTGTAAATCGTCCTCGTGCGCGACTCGTCCCAAACTTCCTGACGCCACCAGAAGACGCTGGGCGAGGCGACAAGACGACGACGCGCCGCTTCGTAACGTGAACGCGGGTCGAACTCGAGCCAGGCCACCTGGGTCGGCGTGTTCAGGGCGGCGACGACGTCGGGCAACTCGCGCATCGGTACGCGCAGCTCGTACAACTCGCCACCCGGCGCCTGCAGCCAGATCTGCCCCAGATCGGTGACTTGCGAGACGACAGCAGAACGCTCGAGCGATTCGTCGAGCGCGTCGACAACGCTGGTCGACGCGCCCGTCGCGCCGCCCTGGAGGGCTGCGCCGAAACTGACTTCGTCCTCGGGCGACGCCGGTGTCTGACGCAGCCGCGTCTCGGCGGGCGCCGGATCCGCGGCCGGAGTCGCGCGCATCGATTCCGCCATCTCCGCGTCGAGGCGTCGCTGCGGCTGCGCCACAGCGACCTGCCGCGAGTTGCGCAGGAGGTACTGCCCAGGGTCGTTGGAGACGACGAGCCGCAAGCTGCTTTGAAAGGCGCGATCCTCAAGGACCGGCAACTCAACGTTGACCGCGATGTCATCCTGCCACACGAGCACGGCTGGCGTGACGGGGGGCACAGGGTCGTGGGCCGGCGCGAGCAAGGAAGCGTCCGCGGCAGCCGCGAATCCCGCTGCCGGCGCCTCGGCGCTCTTGGCGACGACCATCTCTTCGGCGGCGAAGCGCAGATGGGACTCCCCTGCAGCATCATCGCCCGCACCGGTCGGGGCCGTAGCGTCCGCCGCGGCGACAGCCGAGTCATCGACGGAGGCGCCTTCCCTCGGCGACACATTCTCCAGTCCAAGCGCTTCGCCGTCCGCCATCTCACCGCCGTGGCCGGCGATCCGGCCGCGCTCGGCAGGCACGGCGCGGGTCAGGGGGACAGCGTCCTGCCGCTCCTCCGCCTCAGGCTCTGAGGCATCGCGGGCGGCAAACACGCTCGACCCGCCTGGGGGCGCGTGCGGGGGAGCGGCCGCGGGGCCAGTCCTCAGGATCCCGAGCTTCCAGGTGATCCCCAACGTGACCGCGACGACGAGCACGGCGGCGAGCGATCCCCAGGTGCCGAAGCGCACGCCCCGCCGGGTGGCCCCGGTGGGGGAGGAGCTTGCCGCCGCACCTGTGGACTCGGCGTCAAGCAGCAGTGTGCGCTCGAGTTGATGCTGGGCGTCGGCGAGCAGATCCTCGGGCGCGTCGACCTCGCCAAGCTGGCGCAGCAGGGCCCGATCCGCGCGCAGCTCGTGCAGCAGGCGGCTCAGCTCCGGATCGTGGGTCAGGCGCTCGCTGACGCGCCGGGCATCGTCGGGTGCGAGTTCGCCCTCGATCCAGGCGAGCAGTTCAGCTTCATTGTCGATCCGGTCTTCCATGGCCAGTTCCGCTATCTCTGCCCGGCCCGCTTGGCCGGGCCCCTGTCGCTTGTCGGCGACGGCTCGCTGCCGCCCCCGCTGCTCTCCGCCCGCTCCAACGCCTGCCGCAGGGCCACGCGAGCGCGAAAGAGGCGGCTCTTCACGGTGCCGATCGCGATCTCCTCGACCGCGGCGATCTGCTCGTAATCGAGGCCGCGAATGTCGCGAAGCACCAGCACAGCCCGCATGTGGGGATCCAACTCCAGCAGAGCCCGCTGGAGCCTGCGTCTCATCTGTTCACGTTCGACGCCCGTGTCCGGCGTTTGTTCCCGGGAGAGCGCCAGGTCCCGCCGACCCGCCTGCTCGTCCCGCGCGCCCTCGATAGCTTCCAGGGAGGCGTGGTCCCGCAGCCGCTGCTTGCGCAGGTGGGACAGGCAGGTGTTCATGGTGATGCGGATGGCCCAGGTGGAAAATGCGGCGCGACCGTCATATCCGCGCAACCCCACGATGATCTT
>CAZZPX010000053.1:0-11389 GCA_964655955.1 uncultured Phycisphaerales bacterium
TCTTGGGTCAGCCGCCGCCCTGCTGGCCCCGACCCTGCTGGCCTTGATCCTGCTGCGGCGCGGCAGGCTGACGGACGATCGTGGTCGGCTCCTGCTCGTGCGCCGGCTTCTCCATGGCGTTGCTCTGCAGGCGCAGTTCAAGCTGCGTCTTGCCCGGCTGCTCGGCACGGGCGTGAATGCGCCAGGTGGCGATCTCTCCGGGCGCGAGCCTGTCGATCGGCGCGAAGCGCACCTGCTGTCCCTGCGCTGTGACCCGCGAGTCGCCTTCGCCGCTGACGAAGGTCATCTCCTCGGGCAGAATCGCGGCAACCTGTACGTCGATGCTGGCCGCGGTTCCCTGGTTCTTCACGCGCACCTCGTAGCTCGTGCGTTCACCCACCACGACCGGGTCGACCAGGTCGATCGTCTCCAGCCGCACCGCTTCGATGCCGAGCAGCTTGGTTGTCACGTCGTCACTGACCTCCTGCGCGCAGTACGCATCCGCGGTCGCGGTCAGGGCCAGGCTGCCCGGCCTGTCCGCCTCGAAGGTCAGCGTCAGGTCCCTGCTTTCGCCGGGATTGAGACGTCCGATCTGGATCGTATCACCCTGCAGCGTCGCCTGTTGAGTGGAGAGGCTGAGGTGCGCCAGCTCGCTGACGCCCGGCACCGTGACAGCGGTTTCGAACGCGGGCACATCGCTCGTGTTGGCGACCACAAGGCGCACGGGGACATCGCGACCCACGTACTCACTGCGCGGCGAATCGAGCACAAGGTCAAGCTCCGGCCGCACGAAGCGCACGCTGTCCTTGCTGCTGCGCGTCCGCTGGTCGCCCGAGCCGACCACCGCGAAGGAGCCGTACCGTCCGGGTCTTCGCGCCTGCAGCGTCAGCGTCCGTTCGACCGTCGCACCCGGCTGAATGTCGCCCAGATCGAGGGTCGCGCCGTCGCGGCCTTGCGCAAGCGTCAAGCCGTCGGGCAACTGCTCGCGGAGGTGCACATTGCGCGCCACCGCGGTGCCGGTGTTCTGCACCAGGTACGTCACCTCGACGCCATCGCAAATGTACGCCACATTGTCGCTGATCTCCCGCGACAGGCGCAGATTGGGCTCGACGACGCGCGTCGTCATGCAGATGGTCGGCTCAAAGGAGGCGGCCATGCAGGTTCTGATCGTGCCGGACTCCGGCGCCGTGCCCTCGACATGAATGGTGGCTGCCTCACCCGGTGCGAGCGAACCAATGCGCCAGCGGCTGTAGTCATCGCTCAGTTGCGTGTCGGCCTGCTGCCCTGCATGTCGCCGCTGTTGTTGATAACTGGCAGCCCGAATCAGCCCCTGCCGCCCCGCCGGAGCTTCGTCCCCCGCCTGCCGTCGGCCCTGGGACGCGGAACGCTCGATGGAAGCGTCGTCGACGCTGACGCCGCCCCGCCATTCTTCCACCACGATCTCGTGCAACCGCGAATCGCTGATATTCGTCACGATGATGTCATAGGAGAGCGGCTCTCCGGCGCGAACGCGCGTGGGCTGCTCGCGCTCGATGCGAAGGGCCTCCTCACCCAGGGCGCCGGGAATTACAATGGTGTAGTCGGCGGAAGCGCCGTTCGATTCGTGATCCACCTGCCAGTTCGCGTTGCCATGCCGGCCGCTCTGGGCACTTGTCACCTGCTCCGGCTCGTCGGGGGCGCAGCCGCTGCCCAGGGAAATCGCCGCCGCAGCCAATCCCACCAGGGCGGCAGCGCCCACGGCGTGCATGATTCTGTCTCCACTTCTGCCCAGACTCATAGATTCATCTCCTTCCGCTTGATGTAAGGGCTGCGCGCGCCGCGAGTGCGCGGCGCAGCGCACACCCCATCGGTCGTATAATGAGGAGCGTCGCGCGGCCCGATGACGCCGCTATGAAGCGCCAGTGAAAGCTTCATCATGTGTCAGCGAGACCGCCCTGACATCGCGCGATCATGGAACAGCGGAGCGCCAGCGCGCCGCATGCCGATTCCGCTTGCGCCGCGCTGCGAATTACCGTCGCGCTGCGCCTGGAAAAGCAGCGATGCGTCTCTGCTCCTCTCCCCCAGGCCGCGCGCTGCTCGGCTACAACCGCCGCGGCTCGCGCACCGTGCGCGCGCTCTCGACGTTGCCGGTGTTCAGCGTGCCGGCCGGCTCGAAGAGGATGACCTCGACCTCTTCCTCCGCGACGGGACGATGCTCGACGCCGCGCCGCACGAGAAGCATCTCGCCCGCCTGTACTTCCACGCGGCGATCGCGAAACTCCATGACGAAGCGGCCGCGATGGACGAGGAACAACTCATCCTCGCCTTCATGGTGATGCCAGTCGAAGGCCCCCTTGAACTTAACGAGCTTCACGTGCTGGCCGTTCATGTCCAAGGCGACGTGCGGCGACCAATGTGCATGGATGCTGTCGAAAGCATCTGCGAGGTTGATCTTCATGCAGGAATCATACACGGGCGCGGCGCTCGCCCGGCGCGACTGCACCGCTCGGCTGATGAGCCGGCGACGAACGTCGGCCTCTCCTCCAGCCTAGACTCCGCTGTTCGAACAGGCCCGGATGTGAACTTTCGAGGAGATGAAGATGAAGGAAGCAGCAGTGCAATGGCTCTCTGCCGGCTGGGCGGAGGTGCTCATGATGTTCCTCAGCGCCGCCGTCGCCTATGCCACGATCATTCTCTGCACGCGCCTGGCAGGGTTGCGCAGCTTCTCCAAGATGTCGAGCTTCGACTTCGCCATGACCGTGGCGATCGGATCGACGCTCTCGGCGATCACGCTCACGAAGCAGCCGGCGCTGCTGCTCGGCGTGTTGGCGCTTGCGGCGCTCTACGCCGCACAAATGCTCGTCGGGCGACTCAGGCAGGAAGCGCCCTGGATCAAACGAGTCGTCGACAACCAGCCGCTGCTGCTGATGGCTGGCGAAGAAGTCCTGGAGGAGAATCTGAGGCGAGCCCGCATCACGCCGGACGACCTGCGCGCGAAGTTGCGCGAAGCCAATGTTCTCGCGAAGAACCAGGTGCGAGCCGTCGTGCTCGAAACGACCGGTGACATCAGCGTGCTGCATGGCGGATCCGACAACATCTGCCTCGACCTCGACCTCTTTCTCGATGTGCGCGGCCGCGACGCGCTCAGAGCGCCACGACGCGCAACCGGGTCGCGCGAACGCGCGGGATGACGAGGAAGTGCGCGTGCAATAGCAAGCGCTCCTCCCTTCGTGCCTTGGCGCCCTGGTGCTCGCCGCCTATTCCATCGCCTTGTCCGCAAACGGCAGCACATCAGGTACGACCTGCACCTGCGTGGTGAAGGTCAGCGGCAGATCCTGACCCTCCAGGCGAAACCGCGCCTCGATGAAGAAGGCGCGATAGCCCCGCTCGGGAACCTCGACGCACGCCGTGTACGCGCCACCTGCATCCGCTTCGAGCGGCGTCGACTCCCAGATGTTGCCCACCTCTTCCTGGCGAAAATCGCGCGCCGCCGCGTTATACGCCTGCCACAGCGTCACCTCGTACGGCTGAGCGCTCGGCTGGATGCGCAGTACGCCCGGCTCGGCTGTATCGTACGCTTCGCGCAGCGAGGGAATCTCGCGGCCGTGCACCACCGCCACGTAAAACCCCAGCGCCGACTGCACCGCGTCGATGTGGCGCGAAAGACTGTGATTCGTGTTCGGCACGACGCGCAGGCGCGTCAGCCCGGGGAAGTCGTGGAGGTAATACCGCGTCGTGTCCGGCAGAAAATACTGATCACCTGCGGAATTCAATAGGAACTTGGGCATGTCGTAGCGATTGCGATACAGGTACGGATCGACGATCGAACGCAGCGCGTAGCTCTGCGGCGACTCGAGCATGCGATACAGCGAGCGGCTGGCGTAGTCGCCGATCGCCGGCGCCCAGAAGCCGTACGCCCCCCAGTGGTGCCGCATCATCGCGGGCAGGTTGATCGCGTCGATGACGATGGGCACGATGGCGACGACGCGCTCGTCGACCGCGCCGGTGAGCCACGTCGTCCAGCCGCGCTTCGAGCCGCCCGACACGACAAAACGCTCGATCGCAACTTCCCCGCCCGCCTCGGAGGCGAGAAACTGCTGCGCTGCGTCCATCGCCGCCACCGCCGACTCGACCATCGCCAGGTGAACCACCCAGCTCATGTCGCCCGCGGCGAACGCCTGCATCCAGGTCTCCGCGAGCAGATCATCCTCGTAGCGCTTTTCGCCGTCGCCGTTCAGTTCGAGCGGCTGGTTGGGCACGTTGGGCACCGCGACGACGACGCTCTGCGTGAGCTGCGCCATCATGTACAGCGCCTCTTCGATCTGCTGCGGGGCCTGCTCCATGCGCCGACCGCCCGCGATGAGCAGCAGCGCCGTGTCATGCGTGACTCGCTCCGGCCGCACGATCTGCAGCATGTGCGTCCACTGCGGGTGCGAGACTTCGTCAGCGCTGCGCCAGGTCTGGCTGACCAGTTTCACCGCATAGCCGACGAAGCCAGGCCTGTCATCGTACGTCTTGACCAGTTCAAAGCTGAAGCTCTCATCGCGCTGCGCTGTGTAGCGATCGAGCAGCGACGCTGAGACGACTTCGTCGTCGGCTGTCGCCGTCGCGGCAAGCGGAGCCGCGAACACAGGCTGTGCGATGCAGAGAGCGCACGGCAGCAGCCGGGCGATTAGGCAGGTCACGAATGGGCGCATGTAGCGTCTCCGGGTGTGGCGGAATCCACCCGGATCGTAGCGTCACTGCCGCCTCGCCGCCGCGTCTCGCCCCGCATTCATCCGCCGGTGCCGCGATTCAGGTGCCGCAGCCGTAGTCGGCGAGGAGGATGCCGAGATCAGACTGGTCGGTGTCGCCGTCGTCGTCGAGGTCGCCGCCGCCGCCGATGCCATAGGAGGCGAGCAGAACGCCCAGATCGGACTGATCCGTGTCGCCGTCGCCGTCGACATCGCCGGGGCAGGAGTCGTCGGGCGCCTCGGTGGCGTCGACCGCTCCGGTGACGGTGATCGTCGGGTTGTAATCGCCCAGGCCGAAGTCGACGTCCATCGTGATCTCAATATCGCTCAGCGCCAGATGGAAGGCATCGCCGTAGCCGCCCGTCACCTGTGCGGTGAGCGAAGTCGGCGGATCGGTGATGCCCGAATGGAAGACCGGCTGGCCGCCGTCGACGGAGAGCCAGCCGCTGACCTCAAAGCGATAGTCGAGCAGCGTGCCCGTACCGGTGTCATCCAGCACTGCCGCCTCGCCGACTTCCGCGACCGTGACGAGCACGTCGGTGAACTCGACTTCCCAACCGGTCCAGGGCATGTCGAAGACGATGGGATCGCCGCCGTTGATGAGCGTCGCGCCCGACATGAGGAATGAGCCGGGCGTGTCGTCGCAGCCGTCCACGACGATGCCCAGGATGTCTCCCGCAGCCGAGATCTGGACCGTCACGGGCGAGCCGAGGAAATAGAATGTAAAGGTGAAAGGCGATCCCGTCGGCTCGACATCATAGTCATACGCAGCGCTGACTGAATCCACGAACTGCGCCCGTCCCTCGCCCATCGACCCATCCACCGTCGCGCTCGGCTCGCCGATGACATATTGCACGCCGTCGCCTGCAAGGTCGAGCGCAGCCCCGAATCTCGCACCCTCCTGCGGATCCACGGACAGGACCGAGCCGCTCAGGGCCCACTCGCCGTCCACCAGTTCGAAACTGTGCACCGCACCGGGGCCCACGCCGAACCCGCCTCCGTTCGGGCAGCCGACCAGCAGGTGCTCGCCGCTGAGCGCCACAACCTGCCCGAACATGTACTGAAAGAGTCCGTCGCCGCGTATGGGCGCGATGAGAAACTGCGCTTGGCGCACCCAGGCGCCGGCGACATAGTCGAAGACGTGCACAGCACCGGCGTTATCGGGGTCGAAGCCGTAATCTCCGCCGGGCGGCAGATCATCATTCCATGCATCGCCGACGACGATCGTGTCGCCGTCGATGTCCACTGCGTTGCCGAAGCTGTTCCAGCCCGTCGCCTCCGGGTAGTCGAGCACCTGCTCGATGGGCCAGCCGTTGCCGTCGTACTTGAAGACGAAGACGCGGCCGTCGGTTTGTCCCTCGCCGAGCGCCGAAACGAGTGCGCGCGAGCCGTCCGGCGAGAGTGCCAGCGCTGCACTGAACTGGTCTTCCGGGACGAGATCCGAACCGATCAGTTCCACAGGAGCGGACCAGACGTCGCCGCTGCGAGCGAAGACCCAGGCGGAGTCCTCGAGATATGGTTTGTCGCCAAGGTTCTCTTTCTGGCCCACGAGAAGACGGTTGCCATCATCGGACAGCGCGATTGCCTGACCGAATGCACGCTCCGGGCCGGCCGCCGGCTCCGTGAGGCGAGCCTGCTCTGACCATTCGCCGCTGCCGGGATCGCGCGTGAAGACATAGACTGCCCCCCAGCGGAAACTGAAGTTCCCGTGCATGTCTCCCGGCGCGCCGATCGCTGCGGTGTTGCCGTCGTGCGACAGGGCCACACACCAGCCGAATTCCGCCGCGTACGCATACGCAGGATCGGGAAAGAGCGGTTCGCCCTCGACCCAGCCGGAGGCGTCGCGTGTGAAGGTGCGCACGATGCCGTCGATCTCATCGGCCCCGGGGCCGCCCACCAGCGCCACCTCGCCGTTGCCGGAGATGGCGACGCTGGCTCCCCAGCCGGCATACTCTTCACCTGTGCCGCCGGGAATGCCAATGATGCATTGAGCCCACGCCGTGGACGCTGCCAGCGCCAAAGCTGCACACGAGAACGTTGCGACACGTATGCCCATCACTTCAATCTCCTCCGGCACACGCCAGCGATGGCATGTGAATGTGACAAACAAGTCGGTTTAGAGATAAGCAGTCACGAGCATGAACGCTCGCTCGCGTGCCAGCCTACACCATGGGCGCACAAAGGCGAGCGCCAATCGCGCAAATTGCGCCCATTGGCGTACCTGTGCCCCAGTTCCCGGCGGCGACGGCACCATGCGCTCAAAACTCATGCGCTACTCCTTAATCGAGTCGCCTGGCACCGTTCGATGCCGCCTAGGCGCCGCATTCGTAGTCTGCCAGCAGAATGCCAAGATCCGGCTGGCCGACTTCGCCGTCGCCGTTGAGGTCGGCGCGCGGATCGTGATATGGATCACCCGGCGGCAGTTCGTAGGACGAGAGCAGGATGCCGAGATCACCCTGATCCGTGTCGCCATCGCCGTCCACATCGCCGGGGCAAGGGACTGCCACGACCTCATCGGCATCGATCGTTCCCTGCACGACGACGGTCGGGTTGTAATCGCCGAGGTCCCAGTCCATCTCCATCGAGGCGTAGATGTCGGTGGAGATCACTTCGAACGGCTCGCCGTAGCCGCCGCTCACGTGAGCGATGATCATGGTCGGATCCGTATCGCCGATCACAAATCTCGGATCGCCGCCGTCGATGGAGATCCAGGCGCTCACCTCGAAGACGTAGCCGGTCAGCGTCCCCACGCCGCTCTCATCAAGCGCAGCGGCGCTCCCTACCTTGGACACCGTAACCAGCACGTCGGAGATGACCATCTCCCAGCCGACGATCGGCACGGTGAGAACGAGCGGATCGTCGTCGTTCACAAGCGTGGCCTCCGTGACGAGAAGTGCGCCGGCGTCGTCGCAATCGTCCATGACGATGCCGACGAGATCGCCGGCCCCGTTGAATTGCAACTCCACGGGAATGCCGAGGAAGTAGAACGTGACGGTGAAGGGCGAGCCGGTCGGCGCGACATCGTAGTCATACGCGGCGCTGACGGAATCGACGAAGTGGGCTCGCCCCTCGAACTCGACATCGTTGACGGTGGCTTCCGGCTCGCCAATGACATACTGGAAAGCGCCGTCTGCGACGGCGATCGACCAGCCGAATTCCGCTCCCCACTCGGGCTCACTCGCCTCGATCTTACCCGTGATGATCCACTTGCCGTCAATCGGCTCGAGCAGGTGCACGACGCCGCCAAGCCCGGCGTAGGGGCAACCCACGAGCAGGTGATCGCCGCGAAGAGCCAGCGAGTATCCAAACATATACTGGTACCCCGAAAGGGGCGGCGCGAGGAAGTCGGGCTCGCGCACCCACTCGTCACCATCATGCCTAAAGATGTGCACGGCGCCGGCGTTGTCGGTGGGCTCGTCGCTGCCGGGCGGGGGATCATCGTTCCAGGCGTCGCCGACAAGAATCTGATCGCCCTGAATGGCGAGGGCGTTGCCGAAGCTGTTCCAGCCGGTCGCTTCGGGGTACTCGAGGATCTGCTCGATCGGCCAGGCGCCGCCGTCCTCTCGAAAGACGAAGACGCGACCGTCGGTCAAGCCCTCTCCGAGCGCGGAGACCACAGCGCGCGAGCCATCGGAGGCGACAGCCACGGCGTAGCTGTAGTCATCGCGGTGGACGAGATCGGTCCCGACCAGCTCGACAGGAGCGGACCATGTGTCGCCCGCGCGGGTGAAGATCCAGGCGGAGTCGGGGCGGTACGCCTGATCGCCAAGGTGCTGCTTTTGCCCGACCACAAGATGGTCCCCGCTGTCGGAAAGGGCGAGTGCGTGCCCGAAGGAACGCTCCATCCCGGGATTCGGTTCAATCAGTCGCGCCTGCCGGCTCCACTCGCCGCTGCCGGGGTCGCGCGTAAAGACATACACAGCGCCCCAGCGGTAGCCGGAGAAGAGCGCGTGCAGATCGCCCGGCGCGCCGACGGCGGCGGTGTTGCCGTCGTAAGAAAGCGCGACACTCCAGCCGAACTCCGCCCCGTAGGCGTAATACGGATCGGGGAAGAGCGGCGTCCCTTCGACCCACGCGGCGCCATCGAACTCGAAGGTGCGAACGACGCCGTCGAGGTCGTCCGCCGAGGGCCCCCCGACAAGAGCGACGAGCCCGTCTCCCGAGATGGCGACGCTCTTGCCCCAACCGCAGTAGGGGGTGGCGGTGGGTTCGCTGACGCCGACAACACACTGCGCCCAGGCACCAGGCGCCGCGAGCGCCACGACCATTCCTGTCGCGACTGCCAGACTCTTGCCGTTCATCGTGTCCTCCCTGTCAATCTCCGCTCTCGTGGAAACCGGAACCGGGTGCGAGCACGGCACCGTCCGTCAGTTGACAGCAACGCGGCTGCGACTGCTTCAGCTTACCGCGCAAAAACGGATATGCACATGTGAAATCGAAAGTTCAGGCTGCTTTCGCTCGCCCCCTGCTTCGGCATGGCGGCTCGGAACCGGTCGTAAGCCTGCCCGTGATTCCGGCTCCGCCGACCAGCACTTGGCCTGAGTCACCTGCTGCAGCCGTAGCCGGCGAGCAGCGCGCCGAGATCCGCTTGGTCCGTATCGCCGTCGCCGTCGAGATCGCCGCCGGCGTCGACGCCGTACGACGCGAGCAGCGCGCCAAGGTCGGCCTGGTCCGTGTCGCCATCGCCATCGAGATCGCCGGCGCAGTCCGCCATGTCGAGCGCGACGAGCACGGCTTCGTAGGCGTCGATCATGCCGTAGCCGTAGGTGTTGTCATTGCCTGGATCGCCGAGATCGTGTGCGGTGTCGTAGATGATTCTCATCATCTGCTGCGGCGTCAGGTCGGGATTCGCCTCGCGCATGAGCGCCATGACGCCGGCGACGTGCGGCGGAGCCATCGAGGCGCCGCTGTAGATCGCGTAGCCCCCGCCGGGCGTGCTCGAACGGATGTTCACACCGGGCGCGGAGATGTCGGGCTTGATCGCAGCGCTGCCATCCGGCGTGCAATATGTCGGCCCGCGCGACGAGAAGGGCGCGACGGGCCAGGCGGGGTTGTGCGGATCGATCGCGCCGGTCGCCAGCGTGCGATACTCGGTCGTGGCGCGGTCGGCGGGGCGGACGAGCGTGTTCGGCCCGGGACCTTCGCCGCCGCCCGCGAAGATGATGGCGACGCCCGCCGCTTCGCAGTTGTCGAGAAACGTCCAGAAGGTCTCATCGCAGGGCGGATAGCCGTGCGCCGTACTCAGCCCCCAGGAGTTGAAGCACACCGCGGGCACATCCCAGTGCGTTGCCGGATCGCCATCAGGATCGACGATCCACTGCAGCGCTTCGATGGCGTCGCTGACGGTCTGGCCGACGCCGCCGCCCCTGTTGATGGCGCCGGCGGCGATCCAGTGCGCTCCGGGCGCGACGCCGATCTGGTCGCCCGGCGCTCCGCCGACGGCGCTGCCCATGACATGCGTGCCGTGGCCGTTGTCGTCGTAGGGAAAGTCGTTGATATAGGCATAGGGATCGAACCAGGCCCACTCGGGATGCCCGTCGTACTGCGGCAGCGTCCCGGCCCAGCGCTGCGCCAGCGCGGGGTGCGCACCGTCGACGCCGGTGTCGATGCTGGCGATGAGCGCGCCCACGCCGGTGATGCCCAGCGCCCAGACCTCGGGAGCGCGCACGGCGACGACGCCCGGCTCGACGGCGCGCGGGCCGGCGCCATCCTCCTCGTCCGCACGGGCGACCGAAACGAGCTTGACGGATTCGATGGCGTAGTCCGGGTAGACCTGCGCCACATCGAGGCGCAGTGCGAGTGAGTCGAGAAACGCGGGCGTCGCCTCGACGCGAATCGCGTTTGCGAGCCAGTACGCTTCGAAGTCGGCAACCGCCCCGCCGCTGCGGGCGGCGCGCAGGTGCGCCAGCAGCGACGACTGCGAAGAACTGGCAGTGCTCCGCAGCAAGCGCACGACGAGTTCATGGCGGGTTCGCTGATCGAGTCCGCCCATGTCGGCAAGAGCGCTGAGCGCATCGGTGTCAGCCTGCTCGGCCAGAGAGACGAGGGCTGAGATCGTGTCAGTCGGCCGGGCACCTTGGATTGCCTCCAGCGGGTCCGGTGCGCCTGCGTCGGCGCCGACCGCACCGGCGCACAGCAGGACCGCCGCTCCAGGAGCCGCACAGAGCAAAGCCATTCGAAGGGCGTGCATGTTGAATTCCTCCGCCCGGCACCCGGTGGCCGCCGCGCGACGCAAGGCCGCCTCATCAGCGGGCTGGCAGATCTGAATTCAGTGTGAGCCCGCACAGGGGCCGGGGCAAGCGGAATCCCGGGAATCTGAAGCCGATCCGTCACCGCCCTGTCAGGGGTGGTCGACGACGGTCATTCCGTGCTTGCGGATGATCTCGACGAACAGGGCCGGGTCGAACGCCGCCGTGCGGGGCAGGCGCTCGTGGCACTCGCCGAAGAAGCGCTCGAAACCGCCCGGGCTGGCGATCATGTACATGCGCAAGGGCCCCGTGCCGACGTTGCGGAAGGCGTGCCGCACCCCGCGCGGACCGAAGGCGACGGCTCCCGGCGTGAGGCGTCGCGTCGTGTCGCCGACGCAGACCTCAACTTCGCCTTCAAGAATGATGAACGTCTCATCCTCGTTGCTGTGCGTGTGCAGAGGCGGGCCTTCGCCGGGCGGCGTCACGAGTTCGAAGAGGGAGAAGGCCCCG
>CAZZPX010000054.1:0-11330 GCA_964655955.1 uncultured Phycisphaerales bacterium
AAGAGATCTTTCAGGACAAGGCTCGTCGTCGCGCCTTTCTCCAGTTGGGGTGGGACGTCACCCGCGCGCATTTCTATTCGCCCACGCCGGATCTGCGCGAGCTGCCCGAAACGCTGTGGACGCAGGACAAATGCGTTGACAATCTCGGCTGGGACGCCGACGCCATGCTGCGCTGGGTCGACGAGCAAACGCAATGCTTCGGAGCGGAGTTGCGCTGGCCCGAGGAGGCGCCGACGAGCGACCCGACCGCGTTCTACGTCAATAACCGCGCCTATCGCTCCGGCGACGCGGAGCCCTGCTACTTCATGATGCGCAGCCTCAAACCGCGGCGCGTCATCGAACTGGGGAGCGGCATGAGCAGCAAGCTCATCGCCTCGGCGTTGGAGCGCAACCGGGCGGAGGGCGCGACGGTGCGCTACGACGTCTACGACCTGTATCCCGAGGATCACATCGGCTCGCTGGCAGTACGGGGCGTGGATGAACTGCACAAGACGGCTGTGCAATCCCTGCCGCTCGTGACCTTTGACGCACTCGAGGCGGGCGATGTGCTCTTCATCGACACCTCGCACGTCCTGCGCATCGGCAGCGACGTCGAGTATGAGTACTCGCAGATCCTGCCGCGGCTGAGGCCCGGCGTGATCGTGCACATCCACGACGTCTTCCTGCCGCTCGAGTACCCCAAGACGTGGATCTTCGAGAACAATTGGTGCTGGAACGAGCAGTACCTGGTGCAGGCGATCCTGGCGAACGGCGGGAACTTCGACACGCTCTACGCCGCCGCCTTCATGTGGCGGCGGAGAGGCGCGGAGCTGGCGCAGCGCTGGCCGCACTTCGACCCCAAGCGCTGCCTGCCCGCGGGCTTGTGGCTGCGCAAGCGCGGCGCACCCGCTGACTGACATTCGCATCTGTTTGTGGTGAACGCAGCATGATTCGGCGGGAAAACTTTTCTGCGCCGCGGCGCTATGATTCGCCGCGCAGCGCGCAGAGGCGACGCAGCGCCCCATCCGGTCTCACTTGCTGCCAGGAAGGATCCACATGCGCACCATCTCACTTACCCTAGCCGCCCTGTTGTCGCTCGCCCTGCTGCCGCTGCTGGTGACGGGCCAGCCAGAATCGAGCGCTGCTGACGACGCCGACGCCAGGACGCTTCGCATCGATCGCGTCCATTCCTCGGTCGTCTTCAAGATCACGCACCTGGGCATCACGGACTTCTACGGCCGGTTCAACGACATCTCGGGCGAGTTCTCCTGGGACGAGGCGAATCCGCAAGAGAGCTCAATCAGGGCTGAGGTCGCCGCGGCAAGCGTCGACACGAACAACGAGCGGCGCGACCGGCATCTGCGCAGCGACGACTTCTTCGATGTCGAGAAGTACGAGAAGATCACCTTCGTGAGCACCGCCATCACGCCCAAGGGCGGCAACAAGTTCGAGGTCACGGGCGATCTGACGCTTCTCGACGTGACCAGACCCGTCACCGCCAGCGTCACCTGGTACGGCGCGGGCGATAAGGGGGACATGGGCTACCGCGGCGGCGCGGGGGCGGAATTCACGATCAAGCGCAGCGACTTCGGCATGACGGCTTTCCTTGACAACGGCATGCTCGGCGACGAGGTCACACTGCTCATCGGGCTGGAAGGCGTGCGCAAGTGACGCAGGCTGGATCGGCGGCGGCCACTGGCGCGATGGATCAGCGCGCGGTGAGTTCGACGGAGTGGGACAGATAGGCTCCATCGCGGCGCACTCGCACCTCCACCTTGTCGCCGACTTCCAGGCCTCCCAGCGCGCGTGAGAGATCGCGCGTGCGCGCAATGCGCGCTTCGTTGAAGGTGAAGATGACATCGCCGGGCTGCAGGCCCGCTGCCGCGGCGCCCGTGCCGGGATGCACATCGTCGATGAGCACGCCGTCAGTGAAGGCGAGATCATCCACCACCACGCCGAGGCTCGGGGCGCCGGGCGCGACGACCTCCTGCACTGCGGGCAGATCCGCGACCCAGTCGGCGAAGTCGCGATCGACGCGCCTGATGGAAGCGCCGAGCGCCCGCTCGAGCGCCGCGACGCCCGTCGGATCGTCTTCAAAGGTGCGGGTGTAGAGGCGATACCAGTCGTCGAGCTTGTCGCGCGAGGCGAGATACATGAAGACGGCGCGGGCCTGGGCATAATTGTCGCGCGGGCGAAACTCCAGGAAGCGCCGCCGCGACATCCTCGCCAGCTTCTCGATCGAGACGAGCCTGCCTTCCTGCTCGAGGCGCTTGACGATGTTGGTGCGCCAGGAGGGAATCGGCGTGGCGAGGCCGTCGCGCACGGTCACATCCTCGAAGACGGAGGCGAGACCTTCCTGCACCCAGATCGGATGCACCTGGCCGAGACGATCCATGTCAGCCCAGTGCAGGGCGTGGATGAGTTCGTGCTGCAGGCTGTCGCCGGTCGTGCGCGAGATGAGTTGGTACTCGTCGTGCCTGTACATCCCGCCGATGTTGCGCATGTCGATGAGACGGCGGTAGTCATCGGGATCGGGCACGACGACGAGCACCGGAACGTCGAGCCCCTCGCCGAATAGCTCGCCGACCGCGGCGTCGATGATGCCGGTCAGGCGCTGCCTCATTTCCGCCTGGGAGTCCGCATCGAGCACGGTCAGGTAGACCAGCCGATGCCGCTCATCTGATTCGGTGAAATAGCCGTCGCCGAGGCGACTCATGGCGCTGCGGACGCGCTCGTCGGTCAATCCCTCGACGATGGCCGGCCACTCCTCGACAAGCTCCACGTAGGCGTTGTGCGCGTGCACCGGGGCCAAATCCCGGTCCTGCCTGATCTGGTGCAGGTCGAGAAAGCCGGCGTCGACGGCGTCGCGCAAGGCTAGCACGGCGGCGTCCGAGTCGCCGAGACGGGCATGGGCGCAGGCAAGGTTGTAGCGGGCGATGGCGTTGAACTGGTCAACATCGTCCGCAACGACGGTGAGCAGCAGGTCGCGTGCCGCGGCAGCATCCCCATCCCGCAAATGGGCGAGGGCGCGCTCTTCTCGCGCGTCGGGCCCCTGTTCGTAGACTGCCTGTGCGGAATTCGCCCCTACGCCGAGTGAAATCACGAGAGCGGAAACAAATGCCGTGAGTTTCTGAAGCGCTCGGTTCATGTACTGCCTTCGGAAGGAACCGTGACCTCCTTTGCCTGATTCTAGGTTCGGCAAACGGATGAGTTCCCCTGCAGCGAAAAAACTCCGAGCGCTGCGGGAGGCGTGCGTACACGAGCGCTACCTCCCCTCCCTCAATTCCTGCCATGAGTGTCGGCTGGCGCGCCGACCGCGCTCGCCGCGCAAACCTTGGCGCACCCGCTTCGAATTCGACGAACGGCCGGTTCGTCCGGATCAGCGCGGCGTCAATTCGACGTAGCGCGAGATGTACTCGTCGCCGCGCCGCAGCCGCAGTCGCACGCGATTGCCGACGTCGAGCGCCCCGAGCGCCCGCACGAGATCGCGCACGCTCGCTACGCGCTCGTTGTTGAGGCTGATGATGATGTCGCCAGCGAGCAGGCCCGCTTCGTCCGCCCCGGTGCCGACGTGCACATCCTTGATGATCACGCCGTCGTTGACTTCACGATCGTTGACCACGACGCCGAGGCTGGCCCCGCCGGGCGTGACGATCTCCTGGACCTCCGGCAGCGCTTCGACCCAGGCGCGATAGTCCTCGTCGATCTCGTCGATCGGTTTGCCGAGCGTGGCGACGAATGCGTTCACGCCCGTCTGGTCTTCCTCGTAGGAGTCGACATAGGCGGCGTACCAGTCGTCGAGCTTGCCCAGCGTGGCGAGATACATGAAGACCGCGCGGGCCTCGGCGTAGTTGCGCTGAGGCCGATACTCCATGAAACGACGCCGCGACATCTGAGCGAGATCCTCAATCGACGTGAGCTGGTTCATTCGCTCCAGCCGCCTGACGATGTTGGTGCGCCAGGAGGGCAGGGCGGTGAAGCGGCCGGACTCGATCTCGACGTCCTCGAAGACGGCGGCGATCCCCTCCTGGATCCAGATGGGATGCTGCTGATCGCGGCGATCCATGTCGGCCCAGTGCAGGGCGTGGATCAGTTCGTGCTGCAGGTTGCCGCCTGTCGTGCGCGCGATGAGTTGATAGTGCCCGTGCAGGTACAGCCCCCCCACGCCCTGCCACCGCACCAGCCGCGCAAAATCGCTGGGCGTCGGTACGAGGACCAGGACCGGCACCTCGAGTCCTTTGCCGAAGACCTCGGTGATGGCGGCGTCGAAGAGGGCTGCAATCCGCCCCTTCATCTCCGTGTGCGACGACTGGTCCAAAGCTGTCACGTACACCAGGCGATGCGCCTGGTCCGACTCGGTGATGTACCCGCCGCCCAGTCGGCGGATCGCCTCGCGGATGCGTTCGCCCGTCTGCGCCGCGACCAGTTCCGGCCAGGCCTCGACGAACTCGAGATAGGCGTTGTGCTCGTGCAGCGGCGTGAGATCCGAGTCGCGGCGAATCTGGTGCAGGTTGAGGTATCCCGCCTTGACGGCCGCGCGCAGGCTCTCG
Source organism: uncultured Phycisphaerales bacterium (assembly GCA_964655955.1). Lineage (GTDB taxonomy): Bacteria > Planctomycetota > Phycisphaerae > Phycisphaerales > JAGLTS01 > CAZZPX01. The sequence goes on from CAZZPX010000054.1 coordinate 4,530, forward strand.
ACCGCTGCGTCCAGTTCGCCAAGCTGCGCATAGGCGCAGGCGAGGTTGTAGCGGGCGGTGGAATGCGCCTCTTCGGGATCGTCGTCGATCAACGCGAGCAGCAGATCGCGCGCCCCTTCGATGTCGCCGGCGCGGAAGAGACGCAGCGCCTGCGACTCGCGCGGATCGGTGCGCTCCTGAAGCTGCGCTGCGGCTGGGCGAAGCCCCGGCCCGAGGAGCGAGAGGAGAATTGCAAGCAGCAGTGAGAGTCGCGGGAGTGTTCGCTTCATAGCTCGCCTTGGATAGAAACCTCGCCGTTCTTGAGGCTGATTCTATCCTCGGCAAAGGCCTGGACGACCGCAGGATAAAGCTGACATTCCAGGTCGAAAACGCGGGCGGCGAGCGTGTCGAGCGTGTCGTCCCGCAGGACCGGGCAGCGGCGCTGGGCGATGATGGGACCGTGGTCGTAACGGGCGTCGGCGAAATGCACCGTGCAGCCGCTCTGGCGCTCTTGGCTGGCGAGCACGGCGGCGTGCACCCGCTCGCCGTACATCCCCTTGCCGCCGAACTCCGGCAAGAGCGCCGGATGGATGTTGACGACGCGCCCGTTCCAGGGCTGGGGAATCTTGAGCAGCGACAGGAAGCCGGCGAGCGTGACCAGGCCGTCCCGCGGGGTGACGCCCGCCGCCTCGATCTTCCCCCAGATCGCCTCGCTGAAGGACTCGACATCGTCGTAGCTTCGGCGGGACACCACCTCGACGGGCAGGTCGACGGCTCGGGCGCGCTCGATGCCCGCGATGTTGCGGCGGGAAGCGATGACGATCTCAATGCTCGCCTCGAGGTCGCCCCGTTCGATCCGCTCCTGGAAGTTGAGCACGGTGCGCCCGCCGCCTGAGATGAGCGCGGCGAGCTTCAGCATAGGGTGGGATCCTGCTCGCGATAGGGCATGGGCACGCCGTCGCAGTCGATGGCGACCATGACGAGTTGGGCGGTGGTCACGAGATCGACGGATCCGGAGACGCCGCGCTCCACTTCGACGCGCACCTGCACGGTGACGCTGGTTCGCCCCTCGTTGACGGTGCGCGAGTAGAAGGTGACGACATCGCCGAGGTGCACGGGTGAGACGAAGTCGACGTGATCCATGGCGGCGGTGACCCAGCGATGCACGCCGTGCCGCCGCGCCTCGACGAAGCCCGCCTGGTCGATGTAGCTGAGGATGACCCCGCCGAAAATCGAGCCGTAGGCGTTGGTGTCGCGTGGCAGCGTGACCACGCGCAGGGCGACGTGCCAGTCGGTGAGCGGAGGATCTTCGTCGGGGGTCGGCCTTGTGCTGGGCTCGTTCACCTGGTGCCTACGCCTTGCCGAGATACTCGCCCGTCTCGGGGCTGACGCGCACGACCTGGCCGGTCTCCAGGAAGGGCGGCACGCGGACAATGGCGCCGGTCTCCAGCGTCGCTTCCTTGAGCTGGTTGGTGGCGGTGGCGCCCTTGGGCTGGGGGACGGTGTCGACGATGGTGAGTTCCACGGCCGAGGGCAACTCCACGCCCAGGATCTTGCCGCCGTACATCAGCACCGTGCAGGGCGTGTTCTCCTTGAGCCACTGCGACTGCTCGCGCGGCAGATCCTCTTCGCCCATCTCGATCTGGTCGTAGGTCTCGGTGTCCATGAACACGAAGGGGCCCGCGCCCTGGCCGCTGCTGTCGTAGAGATACTCCATCTTGCGGCGATCGATGCCGGCCGCCTCGAACTTGTCCGATGAGTTGAGACGGTTGATCTTGATGGTGCCGGTCTCGACGTTCTTCATCTTGGCCTGGATGTAGGCGGGGCCCTTGCCGGGCTTCACGTGCTCCGTGGAAATCACGACGCAGAGTTGTCCGTCGTAGACGATCGCGTTGCCCGCCTTGATGTCGGTTGCCTTGACTGCCATGTCGGTGTACTCCAGACCCCGCCCGTGCCCACCGCGCACACCTTTCGCATGCCTGGGCTGATACCTGATCCAACGGGGTGCAAGTCGCGTAGGATAGGTCGGGCGGGCGGAAAGGGAAAGGGCCGCATGCCTCGCTGAATCCCGCCGCCAACGCTGCGGGGCAAGCAGGAGCGAGAACCCCCTGATGGGGGTTCAGCCGGCGGCGCTGGGGGTCGCGGCCCGCCGCTCGACAGGCTTGCCGCGGATCCAGGCGCTGATTCGGCCGCGCGTTGTTGCCCAGCCGTGTCCCACCCGCTGCTGGAGAAAGGCGCGAAAGAGCCCCACCAGGGCCTCATCGACCTCGCGAAGCTGCGCCAGGCGATCTTCAAGTTGATCCCGCGGGGTCTCGGCCGGCTGCTCGGGCTTGGGCAGCTTCAGACCCGTCACCAGGAAGCGGTCCGCCTGGAGTGTCAGCGAGTACTCCTCCGCCCCCAGCGCCAGCAGCAGACCGGCCTTACGCGGCCACTTGCCGTGGAGCAGCGCCGCCGCCGCCTCGGGCAGACGCGTCGGGCCGCTTGCCAGGAGCGACTGCTTGCCCGTCGCCTCCCAGGCGCACTCCATGTCGAGCAGGCGATCCATCACCAGCGCCACCCGGCCGGCGTCGGTGTCGATGAGCCCCTCATTCGCCTCACACTCGTGCCACAGCCAGATGAGAAACTCGTTGCCGAGGAAGTCACTCGGCTGCGGCCCGGCGGACGACCAGGGGATGGGCGGCGTCGAGTGCGCGCCCTCGGCGGCGTCGTCGGTCGCCCCGGCGGGCGGCTTCGTGAAGGGGCTGGGCCGCAGATCCTCGTAGTTGCGCATCATCCCCTTCGCCGCCAGCACATCCAGCGCGACGCTGCCGGCGCTGAGCGGCTCGAGCTTGCAGTCGAACGTCGCGCGAAACAGGTCCATGAGGGCGCTGCTTGCCGCCTCGCCGAACGCCGGCGCAAAGAGCAGCCCCCGCTCCAGGTCCCAGCAGATCGGCAGTTGCTTGCTGCGGCGGAAGCGCCCCGCGGAGAGATCTTCGCGGCAGCGCTCCTCGACTTCCTCCGCCGCTTCTCGCTTCTCGCGCTTGGAGAGAAAACCGCTCTCCGACCCGTGCGACCGGGCGGACTCCGCCATGGCGCGGTACGCCCTGCGGATGTCGGCGGGAACCTTGTTCGTGTCGAGGCGCATCCCCAGCAGCAGGCACGGCCCGACCACGACCGAGTCACGGTCGAAGTTGGTGTCGTAGAGGTGCAGTCCCGTCGTCCAGCCGAACTGCGTCTCCACGGCGAGTTCACCCGCCTGTGAGATGGTGTTGGCGGCGAGGGCGTCGAGGACATCCTGCGTCGCAGCGCCGGGCGCTGAGCCGATCGTCTTGAGACGGGCATAGGAAACGGATCCGGAGCGGAATGGCATGGCGGCAGGTTCGCGACTCGACGAGCGCCGGCGGAGAAACGACAGGTTCTCCACACGCCGAATTCCCCGAGTCGGCGGGGGACTTGCCGCGCGTGCGTCCGCTCACGTGCCGCAGCCGTAGTCAGCGAGCAAGATGCCGAGGTCGGCCTGGTCGGTGTCGCCGTCGCCGTCGAGATCGCCGCCGGCGCTTGTGCCGTACGCCGCCAGCAGAATTCCGAGATCCGCCTGGTCCGTGTCGCCGTCGCCGTCGAGGTCGCCCGTGCAGGCGGGCTCCTCCGCAAAGACGACCGTTCGCGGAAAGTCCATGGCGAAGCCGCCGTTCACTCCCGCTACATCCGCCTCGTAGATCACCGCTGCCTCGTTCGCATCGAGATAGTCGCCGTCGCCCGTCACGTCGACGAAATGCACGATCGCCTTGCCCACGTTGTCGAGCAGCCACAGCGACCCGTCCGGGGCGTAGTCCACGTCCATCGCGTGATTGGGGATTCCCCAGGTGACGAACTCCACAGCCGCATCGTCGCGGTACAGGCTGCGCAGCTCATCTACATCGTCGATGATCCCGTTGCCGTTGTCGTCCACCAGCTCCAGGATGCGGCGATTGTCCGCCACGTCGTATCCCGCCAGCACGGGATTCTCGCTCACCGGGTGCAGCGTCATTCCCGGCCGATCCAGCGCAATGCCCAGGATGTCATCGTCGTTGGCGTACTCGGTGAGCGACAGATCCGGCTCGATGATCCACACCATGCCGTGGTTGCTGCTGCTGTTCTGATTGGAGAAGAAGAGGCGGCCCTGCGAGTCGAACTTGAAGTCCTCGCTGATGAAGCCGAAGTGTGAATCCGGCGGTGAGAGTTCGATGTAGAGCGTGACTTCGCCGTCGTCGCTGACATCGCCGTCGCCGTTCAGGTCCTCCAGCCGCCACACGGCTTCGGGGGTGTCGTAATCGAAGTTGATCGTGTTGTTGTCGGCGAGATAGATGGCGCCGTCGGGTCCGATGAGCATGTCCTTGGGGCGATCGAAGTTGACGCCGATGGGCAGGACGGAGTCCCAGAACTCGGTCGCTTCGCCGAGGTCCATAGCATCGCCATCGCCGTTGAGATCGCGCAGACGGTAGACGCGCGTGGCGAAGCCGCCCGACTCCTCGCCGTCGGCGGCGAGGATGTCGTCGTACCCCAGCGCGAGGAGCGTCTGCGCGCTGCTGACGCCCGGCCACCCGTCGGCGTTACCGGGCCCAAAGAAGACAGCGCTCTCGCCTGCGTCATTCAAGTCCCCATCGCCGTTGAGATCGACGAGGCGGACCACGGCGTCCTCGGTGAGCGAGGAGACGTACGCCGCGAAGTCGGCGCGGGCGTGGCAGGTGAGGGCGACGAGGCAGGCGAGGGAAAGGAGAAAGCGCATGGCGAAGCTCACGGATTTGGGGATGGGTTCACCTGAGAGTATGCAGCGCCCAAGGGCGTGCGCTCCCCCAAAACGAGAGATGCGCGCGGGCATGGGGACTTCAGTCCCCATGCCATCACCTCGCCAGTTCGATGGCGCGGGTTTCCCGCAGAACGGTCACCTTGATCTCGCCGGGGAACGTCATCTCCTCGCTCACCTTGTTGGCGATGTCGCGGGCGATCATGTGCGCGATCGCATCATCCACCTTCTTGGCGTCGACCATGACGCGCACCTCGCGGCCCGCCTGGACGGCGTGGGCCTCGTCCACACCCTCGTACGCCAGGGCGATCTCCTGAAGCTGCTCCAGCCGCTGGATGTACTTCTCCATTGACTCGCGGCGAGCGCCGGGACGGGCGCTGGAGACGGCGTCCGCGGCCATGACGATCGGGGTATAGAAGCTGGTCGCGGGGATGTCGCCGTGGTGCCCGCCGATGGCGTTGAGGACGACTTCCTCCTCGCCGTGCATCTTGGCGAAGTCCATGCCGATCTTGGGGTGCCCGCCCTCCATCTCGTGGTCCATGGCCTTGCCGATGTCGTGCAGGAAGCCGCAGCGGCGGGCGAGCCGACCGTCAAAGCCAAGCTGCTCGGCGATGATCTGGCTGAGAAACGCCACTTCGATGGAATGGCGCAGGACGTTCTGGCCGTAGCTCGTGCGGAAGGCGAGCTTGCCCATCGCCTCGACCAGTTTCGGATGCACGCCGCGCAGTTTCACTTCGAGGATCGCATCTTTGCCGTGCTTGAGGATGCGCTCGGCGACCTCCTTGCGCACCTGCTCGACAATCTCTTCAATGCGGCTGGGATGCACGCGATTGTCAGCGACGAGCCTTTGCAGGGACTCGGCGGCGACGGTCTGCCGCACCTTGTCGAAGCAGGAGACGACGATGACGCCGGGCGTGTCGTCGACGATCACATCCACCCCCGTCGCCCGCTCGAAGGCGCGGATGTTGCGGCCCTCGCGGCCGATGATCCTGCCCTTCACGTCGTCGCTGGGAATGGGCACGGCCCGAACGGTGTTCTCGCTGGTCGTCTCGCCGGCGTAGCGCTGGATGGCCTGAACGGTGATTTCGTTGGCGCGCTGGCGGGCCTGGAGTTCGGCTTCCTCAAGCACATCACGGGAGATGCGGGCCGCCTCCAGCTTCGCCTCTTCCTCGACCTGGCTGAGAACCAGCTTCTTGGCCTCCTCGGCCGACATCCCCGACACACGCAGCAACTCGTCCTTGCGCTTCTGGATCAGTTCATCAAGCTCCGTCTCGCGTGCGGCGACCTTCTCCTCGCGCTGGCTGAGCGTCTGCCCCACCCTGGCCAGATCGGCCTCCTTGAGCGTGAGGGCCTCCTGCTTCTTCTCCAGGCGATCCTCGCGCTTGTCCTGCCGGCGCTCGGTCTCCTTCAGCTCGTTGCGGATGGCCTGGATGTCGGCATCGGCCTGCTCGCGGCGCTCGATGACGCGCTTCTCGGCCTCGATGTCCGCCTTTTCGAGGGCGAGGCGGGCGTCGCTCTCGGCCGAGGCGACGATGCGCGCCGCCTCGTCGCGTGCCGACCTGACAGTCTGGCCACTGATGCTGCGAAAGATGAGGATGCCGATCCCTGCCCCGACGAGCAGGGCGATCACGCCCGTCGCGATGAGGGCGGTAAGCGTGAATTCAGCCGCAAGTATGAGTAAGCCCACGGATCGATCCTTTCTGTTGCGGATCGGCCCGGCGAGCTGATACAAGCAGATCGCCGACTCGATCACAGGTGATCGATCAGTGGTTGACGAGACAGGCGGCGCGCACTGCGGACGCTGCCCTAGGGCCGGATTGAACGATCCTCAGAGCAGGGCGACGAGGGGAAAAACCGGAATGGAGGAGAGTGCGGGATTCGTCGCATAAACTCTGCCAGAAAGAACACTTGAGGCGTTCCAGATGCTCCAAGGCGTTCCAAGCGCGTTCAATCTATCGTGCACCGGAACGCGGCCGAGCAACTCGACCAACCCGGAAGCACGGAGCCCGGCCTCCATCCCCGGTGAGGCGGACTCACAATCGGCTGCCGTCGCTTCACCA
>CAZZPX010000055.1:0-11294 GCA_964655955.1 uncultured Phycisphaerales bacterium
GCGGTCGGCGAAGCGCTGCACGGAGGCCCGGCTGGCCTGGGCCTGTTCGACGAGGTCGATGATTTGTCGCAGGACGCTGTCGGAGCCGACCGCCGTGACACGGTAGGTCAGGCTGCCGTCGGTGTTGACGGTCGCGCCGATGAGTTCATCGCCCTGCGACTTGGAGACTGGTTCTGACTCGCCGGTGACGAGCGACTCGTCGACGGCGGAGGAGCCGGAGAGGCACACGCCGTCCGTCGGCACCTTCTCGCCGGGCCGCACCTGGACGACGTCGCCTTCCAGCACGTCGCTGATGGGGATCTCGATGAACTCGCCGTCGCGCTTGACGCGGGCGCTGCGCGCCTCCATCTCGACGAGCCCCTGGATGGCGTCGCCGGCGCGGCGGCGGGCCCGCGCCTCCAGGTACTTGCCGATGCAGATGAAGCTGATGATGAAGGCGGCAGTCTCAAAGTAGCCGTGAAACACGCCGTGCCCGGCATGCTCACCCAGCGTCCACGCCAGCAGCAGGTAGAGCGAGTAAAGGTAGGCGATGCTGGACCCGCCCGCGACGAGCGTGTCCATGTTGGCCCTCCCGTGCCGCAGCCCCTTGAGCGCCCCGCGATAGAAGGGCCAGGCGACGACGGTCTGCACCGGCGTGGCCAGCGCCAGTTCGACCCAGCCGATCCAGGGCCAGACGTCGTGCAGCCACATGAGGATCATGAGCGGTGCGGAGAGGGCGAGGCCGAGGATGAAGCGCCGGCGCCAGGCGGCGGCTTCGCTGCTGATGTCGCGCCGGGGCGCATCCACATCAGCCACACCGAAGCCGGCCCGGCGCACAGCCCCGGCGAGGCGCTGCGCGTCGATCGGGCCGTTCGTGATTTCGAGCGTCGCCTGGCCGGTCGCGTAGTTCACGTGGGCGTCGGCGACGCCGTCCAGCTTGAGCAGCGCTCCGCGCACGGCGGCGGCGCAGGAGCCACAGGACATGCCGGTGACGGTGACGGTCTGCGAGGCGGTGTCGGCCATCGAAGGGGATTGTAGGGGTGGCGGCGGCGTCGCAGAGGCCGAACCTCCGCCGGGCTCATCCTGCCTCGCAGCGGTCAGCTACGACTGGGTTTCCTCACGAGCGCGGGCGGCGGCGGCGGGATCGAGCGCGCAGCGCACCTCGTGCAGAAGCTGGTCCGCCTGGAACGGCTTGAAGAGCACGCACTGCAATCCTTCCTGGCTGGCGCGCACGATCGAATGGTGCGGGTCGTAGCCGAAGCCGGTCATCAGGATCACCGGCACGTCGCGCTGCATGCGTTTGGCGGCGGTGAAGACCTCGTAGCCGTTGCGGTCGGGCAGGCGAATGTCGGAGAGCACCAGGTCGAAGCGATCGTACCCCTGCGCGCCCTGCAGCGCCTCGATCGCCTCCTGGCCCGTGCCGACGGCGGTGACGCTGCAGCCGAGCGCTGCGAGAACCTTCTCAGCCTGTTCGCGAACCACATCCTCATCTTCGACGACGAGCAGGCGCTTGCCGACGAGGACGTGATCGACCTCAATACGATGCAGGGCTTCTTCAGCATCGAGGATGGTGCGTGGTCCGCGGGTCACGGCCCCGACGCGATCTTCTACGCGCTTGAGTTCGGCCTGGATGGCGGCGAGACGGGCGTCGAAGGAGCCGTCCCCCTCGGTCGAGCGGGCCCGTCGCAGGTCCTGCAGCTGCTGCGAGAGCTCGTTCAGCGGTTCGAGGATGGAGTCGCTGAGATCGCCGGTCACGCGCTCGTTGGTGGTGTAGCGTTCGACGACCAGCAGGTCGAGGATGTGCAGCGCCATCGCCATGTAGCGGGCGAAGATCTCGGCGAGCTGGCGATCGTCCTCGGTGAACTGACCGACCTGCTCGCTCTCGACGTTGAAGATGCCGATCACGCGATCGAAGAGGCGCAGGGGCACGGTCAGCGACGAACCGGCGTTGCTCAGGCCGGCGATGTAGCGCTTGTCGCGCCTGACGTCGTAGCAGATGTAACTGCGGCCGGTGGCGGCGACGTAGCCGGAGATGCCGTTCCCCTCGCGGGCGGCGTACAGCTCCACATCCATCGCTTCCGGCGTCAACCCCACCGCGATCACCAGCTCCAGCCTGTTGGAGGAGCGATCGAGCAGGCGGATCGAGAAATGATCGAAATTCAGGATCTCGCGCGTGTAGCGCATGATCTTGTCTTCGAGCAGGCGCAGGCGCTCGCCGGCGTTGTAGCGCTTGATGGCGTCGGCCTCGATGCGGACGAGTTGAGCCCCGGCGTGGTCGATGGCGTCGAGTGTGCGCTGAAGCTTGCGGGCGGCGGAGACGTCGGAAATGATGGCGACGACCTGGCGGATGCCGGGCTCCCCTTCCGGCCAGTTGCTGATCACGGGCGAAACGGCGAGTTCGAACCACATGTCCCCGCCGACCTGGGCGGTGAACTTGCGGCTGTTGATGGCGCGGATGACGGACAGGTCGCCATGCGCCTCGGCGAGCTGTTTCTCGAAGGCGCGGATGGCCTCGGTGCAGGTCTCAACCAGGGCGCCGCGGGCGTCCTCGGGATACTGCGCGAAACTGTGGTTCTGCCAGGCGATGCCGCCGTCCGCATTGCAGATGCAGACGCCCTCGGCGAGGGCGTTGAGCACCATCGCCGCGTGCCCGGAGGCGAGGCCGCGCTCCAGGGGCAGAAAGTCGCCCACATCGGCGAAGACGGCGTCGATGTGCTGTTCCCGCATGATCTGCAGCGCTTCTTCGATCTCCCGAACCCGGGTGATCTCGAAGGAAGCGTTCAGCGCCTGGTCGGCGGAGAGGCGCGCCGAGGACGCGCCTTCCAGAAACAGCAGTCGCGGGCGGGGTTCGTTCATCAATCAGCACCAGAGCCTGCGGAACGGTATCCACAGGCATTCTATCACCCGGCCGCCTCGGGGCGCCGGGGCGGCTTGAACCTCATCGACCGCCGACGCAGCCGACTTGCGGCCGACTTCGGCGGGGCAAAGCGGCGGCCGCCCCTGATGCGACCATTGACGAATCGCCCGCCGCAGCACACAGTAGCCGCCAGCCATGATCGTTGTGGACAGGTTCAGCAAGCGCTACGGCACGCACACGGCGGTGAACGACGTCAGCTTCGACGTTCCCGCGGGGCAGGTTGTCGCGTTCCTCGGCCCCAATGGCGCGGGCAAGACCACCACCATTCGCGCCATCACGGGCTTCCACCCGCCCAGCGCCGGACGCATCAGCGTCGCCGGCTGCGACGTGTCGCGCGAGTCGCGGCGGGCGCGGCGGGCGATCGGCTACCTGCCCGAATCCACGCCCCTGCACCCGGAGATGCGCGTGCGCGAGTACCTGCGCTACCGCGGCGCGCTGCAGGGGCTCTCCGGCAGCGCGCTGGGCAAGGCCTGCGACACGGCCCTGGCGCGCTGCTGGCTCGGCGATGTGCAGCGCCGCCTCATCGGTCAACTTTCCAAGGGGTACCGCCAGCGCGTGGGGCTGGCCGCGGCCCTCCTGCACGAACCGCCGGTGCTCATCCTTGACGAACCGACGTCCGGCCTGGATCCGGCCCAGATCAAGGCGACTCGGGCGCTGATGCGCGAACTTGCCGGTGAGCACACGATGCTCCTCTCCACGCACATCCTCCCCGAGGCGCAGCGTGTCTGCGATCGCGTCATCATCATCAGCGGCGGCAGGATCAAGGCGGACGGCACGCCGGATGAACTCATGCAGCGCCACAGCGGTCGCGGCCGCATCATCATGGAGGCGTGCCCGCCGGAGGCGCAGGCGGCGGCGCTGATCGCGGCGCTCGCAGCGCTGGGTGAGGTCAAGGAGGAGCGGCTGGAGGCCGGCTGGCGGCGCTACACGCTCACGCCGCGCAACGGCGGCGAGGCCCGCGAGGCGGTCGCACGCTGCGCGAGCGCGCATGCGGCGCCGCTGCGCGAGTTGCATCGCGAGGCGCCGTCGCTGGAGGAGGTCTTCATTCGACTGACCGCCGCTGACGAAGCGAGCGCGCAGCCGCTAGGAGACGGCGAACCATGATGCGTCTTGGCGCCATCGCGCGGCGGGATCTGCGCGCCTTCTTCGCCCAGCCGGTGGGCTGGCTGGTCGTGGCGCTGTTTCTGCTCGTCTCGGGCGTGGTCTTCTCGCTGCAGGTGTACGTGCCCGCGCAGCCGGCGACGCTGCGAGCCTTCTTTTCGAGCGCGGTGTGGATGTTCTCCTTCATCATTCCGGCGATCACCATGCGCTCGCTCGCCTCGGAGTTTCGCCAGGGAACGATCGAGACGCTGCTGACAAGTCCAGTCGCCGACTGGGAGGTGATCTTCGGCAAGTTTGTCGCGGCCTGGGGCGTGGTGGTCGCCATGCTCGTGCCCACGCTGCTCTACATCGTGCTGCTCTCCGTCGCGGCTCAGATCGACCTCGGTCCGATCCTCACCGGCTACCTGGGTCTGCTGCTGCTGGGCGCGATGTACACCGCTCTGGGCGTGCTCGCTTCGACAGCGACGCAGAGCCTGATGGCGGCATACCTCGGAGCGTTCTTCTTCTGGCTCTTCGTAGGCTTCGTGACCACGCAGGGAGCCGCGGCTCTGGGCGACGCCTGGGCCCAGTGGCTCTCCAGCGCTTCGCCGCGCGCGCACATGGCGCCCCTGGCCAAGGGCGTGCTCGACCTGCCCGCCATCGTCTACTTTCTCTCGCTCACGGCACTCTTCCTGCTGCTCGCCGTGCGCCTCCTGGAGTCCAAGCGCTGGCGATGAACGCGACGAAATCCACTTCGAAGCCGGATGCGCTGCCCACGGCGCGCGGGCGACGTCTCAGCGCCAGCGTCAACGTCACGCTCTACACCGTCGTCCTCCTCTTTGTCGTCATCCTGCTCAATGTCCTCGCGCAAGCCCTGCCGCTGCGCTTCGACCTGACGAGCGGCAGGCGCCACAGCCTCAGCCCGCGCACGCAGCAGATCCTGGCGAGCCTCGAGGAGCCGGTCGAACTGGCGCTGGTGCTCGACCCGCAGGCGCTCTCCGGCGCGCAGACCGAGGACTTACTGGGCATCCTCGACGCCTACGACCGGGCCGGCGGCGACCAGGTCACGCTCACCGAGATCGGCGCGGGTGACGCGGCGGGCGTGGCGGCATTCGCCGCGCTCGTCGAGCGCCTCGAGGCGGTCTACGGCGATGAGGTCGCGCAGATCCGCGGTGTCATCGATCAGGCGCTCGCCGTCTCCGAGGCGCAGCTTCCCACACTCGAATCGGGCCAGTCGCGCATCGCTTCGGCTCTCGCGGAAGTGCAGGAGGAGAGCACCTCCTCACAGACGCTGCGCCAGTACCTGCCGCTCGTCGCCAACTATGCCCAGGCGCTGCGCGAAGCGGTCGAGCGCACGCGGCAGGCGCTGCAGTCGCAGTCCGCGATCGCCCCGCTGCCGGACTACGACACGGCGCGGGCGCTTCTGGCGGCGGGGATGGAGCAGCCGGCACAACTCGCTTCGCTCTTCGCGGATCACTTCGACCTCCTCGCGGCGAGTCCCACAGTATCCCAATCCGGCCGACCGCGCTTCCGCACGCTGGCCCAAACGTATCGCAGCGTTGCGGATGAACTGAACGTGGCGTGGGAAGCGCTGCTGCGCCCGCAGCCGCTCGAACTGAGCGAGATCGTGCGTTCGATGCAGGCGGAGAGTTACCTGCTCATCCTGGGCGGGGAGCACGCGACGGCGCTGCCTCTGTCCTCGCTCTTTCCGCAGGGCCCGGACGGCGAACTGCGCTTTGCGGGCGAGCAGGTCATCGGCGTGGTGATGGCGTCGCTGACCTTGACCGAGCCGCCCCTGGTGTACTTCCTGCACGCGGAGAAACAGTCGCTCTTCGGGCCGGGCTCCCGGCTTATCGGCGCGGCGCAGCGGCTGTCGGGGCAGCGACTGCGCCTGGCGGAGTGGAGCGTGGCGCTGACGCCCGAGCCGCCGCAGGTCCCCTTCCCCGAGGCGCCGGTGGTGTACATCGTGCTGCCCACCTCGGACGCGACCTCCGAAGGGATGCAACGGCAGGCGGCGCTGGCGTCGACGGCGGCGGATCTGATCGGCCGGGGCGAGTCGATGCTGTATCACCTGCGCCCCTCCGCGCTCGCCGTCGCCGGGCAGAGCGACGTGCTGCTGCCCCCGCTCGCGCCGTTCGGCGTGTCAGGGCGAACGAACATGCAGCTTCTCTCGCGCACGTTCGTCGAGGGCGATGAGTGGCGCACGCAGCCGGACTTCACGTTGACGTCGTATCCCGACGATCATCTGATTTCCCGGGCGCTGGCGGATCTGCCGACGCGGCTGTACGACGCGACGCCGCTGACCCTCATCGAGACGCCGCAGGGCGTACAGCGCCGGCCGCTGCTCGAGATCACCAGTCGCGACGGGCGCATCTGGGCGGAGAGCGACTGGGCCGCCGGGCAATGGCAGGCGGCCCAGCCGGGCGGGGCGCGAGATGACATGGGCGGTCCCTGGACGCTCGCGGTCGCGGCTCAGCGGCAGCACCCCGCCGTCGCAGTTCCGCAGCGGCTGGTCATCATCGGCGCGGCGCCGGCATGGCTCACCGACGATGTCACCGGCCAGATCGCCGGGCCGGCGCTCGCCAACCCCGGCAACAGCGAACTGCTTGAAGCGAGCGTGTACTGGCTCGCTGATCTCGATGAACTGGTCGCGCCCGGCTCGGGAGCGGTCGGGGTGGCGCGCCTGGGCGGCGATGCGCCGACGCGCGCGGTCGGATACCTGGTCATCGCCGGACTGCCGCTGGCGACGCTGGCGGCGGGGATTGTAATCGGCCTCGTCCGCCGCGCCTCGGCAAACGCGCGGCGCTGATACGGTATCGCCATGTCGCGGACGCCCACGCTCATCATGCTCATCCTGGCGCTGGTTCTTACTGGTCTGGCGCTCCTGCTGTTTCGCGCTCCCCGCGGCGGGACGGGGGCGCAGCCGCGGACGCTCCTGCCGTCAGCCGCGCCGCCGGCGACGACGCTGGCGGTGTGGAAGGACGGGGCGCTGGTCTGTCGCGCGGAGCGCGGGATGGTGGCCGGCGTACCGGGGTGGCTCCAGGTCGAGCCGATCCGCTATCCGCTGCTGACGACGGCGATCGAGCCGATTCTGCAGGCGGCGCATACGCTTGTGCCACTCGAAGAGGCGCACGGGACGCCCGCCGAACTGGGCCTCACGCCGCCGGCGGCGATGCTGGAGATCGCCGGCGCGGCGATCGAACTGGGCAGGCGCACCGTCGCCGGGGGAGCGATCGCGCGCCTGCGCGGCAGCGACGCAGCCTGCATCGTCCGCGACCAGTTGCATCGCCTGCTGCTCGATACGGACCCGGTCGCCTGGCGCAAGCGCGATGTCTTCGACGGCTTGGGCATCGAGGTCGCGCGGGTCACCCTCGAACGCGGCGGGGAAACGATCAGGCTTGCGCGCCTGCGCGGCTTGTGGCGCGTCATCGAGCCGGTGAGCGATGTGGCCGACGAGGAACAGGTCCAGATGCTGCTCGCCTACCTGATCGATTCGGACATCGCCACCTTCGTGCTCGATCAGCCGCGCGATCTCGAGCAGTTCGGGTTGAACGCTCCAGTGCTGACGGTAACGGTCGAGACGGACCGTCGCCGTATCGCGCCGGACGGCGAGGTGTCGCTGGACACGGACCTGCAGGCGCTGCAGGTCGGCGCTGCCGCCAACGTGGAGGCGAGCGCCTTCTACGCTCGGCGCGTCAGCCGCGACTGCGTGGTGGCGGTCCAGGCGCCGCTGGCCCGGCGCTTGCGCACGCCGCTTGCCGACCTGCTCTCAAGGCAGGCCTCGCACGTGTCGCCAACGGAGGTGGCGGCGCTGTCGCTGCAGCGCGGCGACGATCTGGCGACGCTGCAGCGCACGCTGGACGGCTGGGCGTACGAGCTGCAGCGTTCGGAGGCGAAGGGCGATGCCGAGGCGCTCGCGGCTGCGGTGCTGGGGTTGCTGCTTGAAGCGGAGGCGATGAAGGTGCTGCCGCCCGGCGCCGAGGCCCCTGCATCAGACCAAGGCGATTCACCACCGCCGGCGCTAGTTGTGCTGCGCGGCTACGACACGGGCGAACTGGCGCGGTTCGAGCTGCGCAGCGTGGACGAGGAGACGCTCGCTGTGCGCGATCCGCGCAGCGGCGTAACGCGGCATTACGCCGAGCCGGCGCTGATGTCCACCCTTCTGAAATAGTGCAGCATGATGTCGTTGCCGTAGCTGCGCGTGTTGAGCAGGTCGAACTTGAGGCAGTCGGCGATGCCGGGCGTGCTCAGCCCGTGCACGGAAGGAAGCGCTTCGGCATCACCCATGATCAAGGGCGCGATGAAGACGCGCGCCTCGTCGAGCAGCCCCGCGTCAGCGAGCGAGCCGAGCAAGCCCGGCCCCGTCTCCACCAGCACCCGCGTCACGTCAAAATCGCGCGCCAACTGTTTCGCCACATCCTGCAGATCGAGCCGGCTGCCCATCGCCACGGCCGTCCGCACCTGCACGCCCAGGTCCTCGAGTTGCTTCACCGTGCGCTCGCGCCCGCGTGCGGTGGCTTCCGTGGTGAAGATGATGGTCGGCCAGTCCCCCACCGTCTGCACGAGCTTGCTCTGCATCGGCGTCTCGAGATAGGCGTCGATGACGATGCGCTTGGCGGTGCGGCGCACCGGTACGTTGCGGGCGGTGAGCATGGGGTTGTCCGCCTTCACCGTGCCGATGCCCGTGAGGACCGCGTCGACCCGGCCCCGGAGGATGTGCACGCTACGGCGGGCGCGATCGCCGGAGATCCACTGGGATTCGCCGGTGCGCGTGGCGATGCGGCCGTCGATCGTCTGGGCCCACTTGGCGATGAACCAGGCGCGTTTCCGGGTGATGCGGGTGACAAAGGGCGCGGTGAGGCGCAACGTTTCGGCGCAGCCGCCCAGCACGTCCACCTGCAT
Source organism: uncultured Phycisphaerales bacterium (assembly GCA_964655955.1). Classification (GTDB taxonomy): domain Bacteria; phylum Planctomycetota; class Phycisphaerae; order Phycisphaerales; family JAGLTS01; genus CAZZPX01. Next base: position 8,879 of record CAZZPX010000055.1, read on the forward strand.
GCCCGCCCGGCGCAAGGCCTCGGCCCCGCCGCCCGCCTGCGGATGCGGATCGCTGCGGCCGATGACGACGCGGCTCACGCCCGCCTCGGCGAGCGCCTTGGCGCAGGGCGGCGTCTTGCCGTCGTGGTTGCAGGGCTCGAGCGTGACATAGGCGGTCGAGCCGCGGGCCCGCTCACCCGCTGTCTGCAGCGCCTCGACCTCGGCGTGCGGCCCGCCGAAGTGGCGATGATGCCCCAGGCCGACCACCTCGCCGGCGCACCTGCCCGCCTCGGCTCCGCCGACGATGACGCAGCCGACCGGCGGGTTGGGCTCGACATGCCCGACGCCGCGGACCGCGAGTCGCGCCGCCAGGCGCATGTAATGCAAGTCTTGCGCGATGCTCATGAGAGCATCCTACCCGGGGGGTCAAGGTGATTCTCTCCGTGTCGCGCGGGGGAACACGCAGCGCTGCGCGGCGGGGCAAAGAGTGGCGAGTCGCTCACTTCAGCTCCTTTAGCAGGCGCACTTCGTCCCAGATCTCGATGCCGAGTTCCTCCGCCTTGTCGAGCTTGCTGCCCGCCTTTTCGCCCGCTATGACCAGGTCCGTATTCTTCGACACGCTGCCGGTCACCTTGGCGCCGAGGGACTCGAGCAGGTCGCTCAGCTCTTTGCGCTCGTAGTTCTCCAGCGTGCCTGTCAGCACAATCGTCCTGCCCGTGAAGACGGTCTGCGGCTGATCCGCCTGCTCCCGGTAGTCGCCCGACTCGAAGGACACGCCGACGTCGCAAAGCGACTCGATCGTCTGCCCGCCGACATCGCTGTGCAGCCAGTCGTGGAGCGTGTGGGCGGTGATGGCGCCGAAGTCCGGCAGGGCCTCCAGATCTTCCTTCGTGGCGCCAAGCAGGTCAGCCATGTCACGAAAGTGTCGTGCGAGCACCTTGGCGGCGGAAGCGCCGATGTGACGAATGCCCAGCCCCGCGAGCACGCGCGTGAGGCCGCGCTCCTTCGCCGCCTCGACGCCCGCGAGCAGGTTGTCGACCTTCTTCTCCCCCATGCGCTCGAGGGCGAGCAGTTCCTCGCGATGGTCGGGCAGGCGGAAGATGTCGGCCAGATGCCTGAGCAGCCCCGCGTCGAGAAGCTGATCGATCGTCTTCTCGCCCAGGCCATCGATGTCCATCTGACCCCGACCGGCAAACCAGATTACGCGTTCGCGGAACTGGGCGGGGCAGTCGGGGTTGACGCAGCGGTGCGCGACCTCCTCTTCCAGGCGCACGACTTCCTCGCCGCAGGAGGGGCACTTCTTCGGGGGCCGGATCTTCTGCTCGCTGCCCTGGCGTTCGTCCTTCGCGACCTCGACGACCTGCGGAATGATCTCGCCCGCCTTCTCGATGACGACCGTGTCGCCCTCGCGGATGTCCTTGCGCTCGATCTCGTCGGCGTTGTGCAGCGTGGCGTGGGAGACGGTCGTGCCGGAGAGCAGCACCGGCTCCATCGTGGCGCGGGGAGTGAGCTTACCGCCCTTGCCCACCTGCCAGTCGACCCGGAGCAGCTTCGTCGTCGCCTGCTCGGCGGCGTACTTGTAGGCGATGCACCAGCGCGGGCTCTTGCTGGTATAGCCCAGCGTCTCCTGCTCGGCGAAAGAATCGACTCGCACCACCATGCCGTCCGTCTCGTAGGCCAATTCGCGGCGTCTCTCCGCGAATGCGTGAATCACCTGGACGACCGCCTCGACGCCTTCGCAGCGCTGCGCGTGCCGGCCCGCGGGCAGGCCAAAGCGACGGATCAGATCGATGAACTCGCTGTGCGCTGCGATGGACTCTCTCATCTTCAACTCGCCGCGGCCGTGCGCGAGGAAGGCGAGGCGGCGCTCGGCGACCTTGCGCGAGTCAAGCTGCTTGAGCGTGCCGGCGGTGGCGTTGCGCGGATTCATGAAGCGCGCCTCGCCGCGCTCCTCGCGGTCCGCATTGATGCGCTGGAACTCCGCGCTGGGCATGTAGACTTCGCCGCGCACTTCGAGCACGTCAGGCGGCGATTCGTTCTTCTTGAGGTGCAGGGACAAGGGAATGGCGCGGATGGTGCGGACGTTGGCGGTGACATCGTCGCCCTTCGTGCCGTCGCCGCGCGTCAGCGACTGCACGAGCTTGCCCTGTTCGTAGCGCAGGCTGATGGCGACGCCGTCGATCTTCGGGTCAACGTAGAAGATTGTCTCGCCGCTGAAGAGACTCCCGTCGCCTCCCTCCTTGCCCTGAAGCTGCTTGCGCACGCGCTGGGCCCACGCCTGCAGTTCCTCCTCGCTGTAGGTGTTGTCGATGGAGAGCATGGGCACGCTGTGCTCGACCGTTTTGAAACCTTCGATCGGCTCGCCGCCCACGCGCTGCGTCGGCGAATCGGGCGTGCGCAGCCTCGGCTGGGCCGCCTCGATCTCCGCCAGTTCCTT
>CAZZPX010000056.1:0-11260 GCA_964655955.1 uncultured Phycisphaerales bacterium
CTGGTTGGCGGTGACGAGATCCGGGGCGTCGTCGCCGTTCAGGTCGCCGACCGCCATCGCCTGGGGCTGTCCGCCGACGGGAAGGCTCGCCGTCGCCACGAACAGGCCGTCCCCCAGGTTGCGCAGGATGCGCACGGCACTGCCCGCGCCGAAGCCGAGGCTGGCTGTGGCGATGTCGGTGCGGCCATCACCGTCGAAGTCCGCGGCGACGATGGCGGTGGGGAAGGTGCCGCCGCCATACGTGAGTGGATCTGCGAACGTGCCGTCGCCGTTGCTCAGGTGCAGCGTCACCGACTGACCGAGCAGGTTGAGGATCGCGACATCCGTGTCGCCATCGTCATTGAAGTCGGCCAGCGCCACGTCGACCGGCTCAGACCCGGCGGTGAAGGCCTCGGCGTTGCCGAACGTGCCGTCCCCGGCGTTGTAGAGCGCCACCGCCCGGGAGGCGCCGCTCTCTGCGATGACCAGGTCCGCGTCGCCGTCGTTGTCCACGTCGCCGCTCGCCACGAAGGCCGACCCGGAGCCGAAGTCATTGATCGCCGGCTCGGCGAATGTGCCGTCGCCCGCGCCGATGAGCACGGCGACGGTGCCGCGTCCGCCCACGGCGAGATCGAGCACGCCGTCGCCGTCGAAGTCGGCGAAGATGGCGCTGCGCGGCTCTGTCCCCGCGTCAAGGCTGACCGCCGTCTCGAAGCTGGCGGCGAGCAGCCGGCGCGGTTCGAGGGGTTCGACACTGGCCCGGCCCGCCGATTGTGCCAATCTCGCGATTCCGTCTCCCCGCCCGCCTTTGGTCCTGGTCACGTTCACGCTCCATCTCCTGCCTGCCAAGGTCCGAATATCCTCAGCCTTCATCGGCTGGGCGGCCGCCGCGCCGCGAGTCGCCGCCGCCTTGCCTCGCCCTCAAGGTCGCATCGGTGATCCACGGCCCCGGCGCTGAGCACACATCCGTGAATAACGCTCCGTCCATGCCACCCATTGCCTTTCGCAACGATACCGCCGCGGATCCCGTCGGCCGCGCCCCGGCGACGCCTTTGCTCTCCTTTTTGACGCCGATCGACCTATGCTGTGGGCATGCTGGTCCTGACGGTCATCAGCGGGCCCGACAAGGGCAAACGCTTCCAGTTCGATGAGCCGCAACTCATCGGCCGCTCCAGCGAGGCCCTGCGCACCACCGACAACTCCATCTCCCGACGACACGCCGAACTGACGCCCGACGGCAGACGCTGGTTCGTCCGCGATCTCGGCTCATCACACGGCACGTTCGTCAACGGCGTGCGCATCACCGCGCGGGCCGAACTCAAGCCCGGCGACCACCTCCTCGCCGGCTCGACGCTCTTCCTCTGCGGCATGGCCGAGCCGGATCAGGCCGCCCAGCGGCTCATCGACCTGCTGCCGCCCAGCCGGGTCAGGATCGAAGTCCAGTCGACCCGCCGCACCGACGACGAACTCGCTCTGGCGGCGACGAACGGCGGCAAGCAGAGCGCCACCTCGCAGCTTCAGGTCCTGTACCGCCTGACCCGTCTCACCACGCAGGTCTACGACCACCAGGCGCTCCTCGAGAAGATCCTCGACCTCGTCTTCGACGTCTTTACGCCCGATCGTGGGTTCGTCCTCCTGCTCGATGCCCAGCAGGGCGAGCCGCTGCCCGCCGCCGTGCGCCATCGCACCGAACCCAAGGGGCACAGGCGCGTCTCCGTCGCCCGCGAAGTCGTCCAGCGCGTCGTGCAGGAACACATCGGCCTGCTCGCGCGCACCATGACCATCGGGCCGTCCGGCACACGCTCGAGCAGCGAGGCCCAACGGGCACGCTCCGTCCTCTGCGCCCCCATCCACTTCCACAACCACGTCTTCGGCGTGCTCTACATCAATGCCCGCGCCGCCCGCCGCAGCTACGACGAGTCGCAGCTCGCCCTGCTCACCGCCATCGGGCAGCACACCGGCCTGGCGCTGCAGAATGCCGAGATGTACCAGGCCCAGGTGCGCAACGAACGCCTCGCCGCAGTCGGCGAAACCATCGCCAGCCTCAGCCACTCGATCAAGAACATCCTGCAGGGGTTGCGCGGCGGGGCGGATGTCCTCGAAATGGGCCTGAAGAAGGATGATCTGCAACTCGCCCGCGGCGGCTGGGACGTGCTCAGCCGCAACCTCGGCCGGGTCTATCGCCTCACCATGAACATGCTCGCCTTCACCAAGCGCACGCCGCTGGAACTGGAGCTGACCAAGCCCCGGCCGCTGCTGCTCGAGTGCGCGGAACTGCTCAAGGACCAGTGCGAGCGCAAGGGCGTTGAGCTCATCGTGGACACGGATCCGGACATGCCGCCGATCCCGGTCGATCCCAATGCCATCCATCAGGCGGTGATGAATCTGCTCACCAACGCCCTGCAGGCCGTGGACAGCAAGACGGGCATCATCAACCTGCGCACGGAGTACGAGCCGAGCCGGCGAGCCTCGGGTGACGGCAAGGTCCCCGCGACGCCGGCCGTGGCGCGGATCATCGTCAGCGACAACGGTCCGGGAGTGCCGCCGGACCAGGTGCCGCACATCTTCGACGCGTTCTACTCGACCAAGGGGATCCGCGGCACGGGTTTGGGCTTGGCAGTGACGCGCAAGATCGTGGAGGAGCACCACGGCACGGTGCACGTGGAGACGACGCCCGGCGAGGGCGCAACCTTCATCATCGCCCTGCCCGCGACGGCCGTGGAAGGCATCGACCCCGCCGACACGACCCAGCCCGGCCGCCGCGAGCGCCACTTCCTGCCGCAGGAGTAAGCGCGACCCATTCGATCGCGCCTTGTAGGTGAGTGGCCAATGAGGTTCATCTCACCGCGCGTGCGCGCCCGCGAACCGCAGAGGAGCGAGTCGTCGACGGGCGATGCGACGAAACGCAACGCCCCGACGCGTCGCGCGACTCGAATGCGTCGATCGGCTTTCGTGTGTGCATCTGCGCCACTCGGTCGACGACCTTCTGTCATGATCTGAGCTGCGCGGCAGAGATGATTCTGCAGTTGCTCAGAATTCGTCGGCGACGGAACGGGTTGCTGCTCGCCGTCTTCTCCACCAGATCCAAATAGCGACCGGACATCCACTTCAATTCCTCGATCATGTCCACCCAGTCGTAGCGAGACCAGGGCGCGCCGTCGTCGAGCGTGATAAGGACGTCGACATCGCTCTCCGGGTCGAAGTCGGCCGTCGGGACGATCGATCTCAAGATGCCCGTGGAAAGTCCGCCATCCCCGCACTCCCCGTCACTCCGCCCGTCTGCTCGGTGTCCTGCCGCGCAGCACCCGCGAGCGCTTGCGCCAGCGGCGCAGGAGGGCCTCGCTGATCGAGGTGAACAGCTCCGACAGGGAATGCAGCGACAGGTGGAAGCGCAACCGCCTCGCGCACTCATCCTCCGGGTCGACGGCGAGCGCCTGGCGGACCCAGTACCCCGCCCGCCGCCACTGGCCCTCCTCGAGGTATGCCAGGGCGAGGTTGTGCATCGCCGGCACGAAGCGCCGGCTCTGCCGCAGGACCTTGCGGCAGCACTCGATGCCCTTGCCCCGATCGCCGCAGCGGAACGACGCCACCGCCAGCTTGTGCAGGTGGTCGACGTTCTCCGGCGACGCCTCGACCAGCCGCGTGAAGACACGGGCCGCCCGCTTGGTCTGGCCAGCCTCGAGATGCAGTTCGCCGAGGTCCGCGAGCGCCGCTTCCGCCGCCTGCGGATCCTCCATCAGCACCTTGTAATCGTCGCGCAGCAGACTGCGAGCAGCCTCGATCCGCCCGGCGTCGATCAGCAGGCCCGCGAGGCGACGCCGCACCGGCTGATACTCCGGCGACAGGCTGAGCACGAGTTCGTACTCGCGGAAGGCATCGTCGCCGCGATGCTGCTGGCGGGCGAGTTCACCCAGGTAGAAGTGCGCGTCGACATTGATCGGGTCGAGTTCCAGCACCTGGCGGAACTTCTCGCCCGCTTCGGGCAGCCGGCCCGTCTCCATGAGCAGGCACCCGAGGTCCAGCAGCGTGTTGGTGTCGCCCGGGGCTTCACGCAACTCGCGCAGGAAGAGCTGGCGGGCGCGCTCCAGGCGACCCATCGACCAGTAGGCGTCCGCAAGGCGGGCATGGACGCGCGGCATGTGCGGATCGAGCGAAGCCGCCTCGCGCAGGCACCAGATCGCACGCTCGTACTCCTCGCGCTGCAGCAGCGAGTCCGCGAGGTTGGAGTAGCACAGCGGGCAGGCGTCGCTGAACTGGCGGGCCATATAGAACATGATTTCCGCCTGTTCATGCTCTTCGAGCAGGGCGTAGCTCTCCACGCGATGGCAGTAGGGGGATTCCAGCGTCGGATCCAACTCCGCCGCCTTCTCGAACGATTTGATCGCCTCGCGCGGTTTGTCGATGCGGTTGAGGTTGAGCCCCAGGCAAAGCAGCGTCTGCACGTCGCTGGGATCCAGGTCGTGGGCGCTGCGGAAGGCGTCGATCGCCCCCTCGTACTTGCCCGCCTCCTCGAGGGTCAGCCCGAGGTTGAAGTGCCACTCCGCACGATAGGGGTTGAGGGCGAGGGCTCGCTTCAGTTCGGCGACCGCCTCGTCCCAGCGACCCAGTTCGTACAACTCGTGGGCCCTGTCAACATGCTGCTCGGCTTCAGACCAGTCGTTCATCTGGACCCTGTATCGGGAAAGCAGGCGAACCCATTGGAATCATCACGCGTTGTATCTTACTCAGCAAGTGCAGCGCCAGGGACGATTCCCGGAAGAAGAGTGTGTCGGCTGTGTCGTTTCTGTCGAGTATAATCGAGCGGCGCAGCCCTTCCGGAGCGTCCGGCGGCGGCTGCCCATCGCGCGACGCAGCCAATCAGGAAACCGCTCCCACGCCCAGATCGAGAGAAGCCGACCTTGCAGAACCTCCGGTCGAGCCCAGGCCGACATTCGCCCACCAAGCACGCCAAGGCATGGCGGCGAATGGGCTTGTGGTGCGGCTGCTGGGGGATGGGCCTCCTGATCGCGGCAGCCGCTTCCCCGGGGCAGTCGACTGACGATCCAGCCCGGGACCCGCCGCCGCAGCAGGAGCAGGTCGAGCAAAACGAGCAGGTCGAAGAGGCGGCCGGCGCCGATGAGCCGAAGAAATCGCCGCCCGTGCTCACCGCGGCGAACAGGGCTGCCCCATCCACCGAGGCGGACCTGCTGCGGCAGCAGATCGGGCTGCTGCGCAATGTTCTGCACGAAGACGCCATGGGTCCGAAGGATCGCCAGCAGGCGGCGGTCCAGCTTCTCCAGATCGGCACCGCCGAGGCGATCGCTGTCCTGGTCGAGGGGCTGGCCGAATCGGACAGCCAGGCCGTCTTTGTCGCGATCGCGGATGGCATGCTGGCCAACGGTCCGCCGCCGGCGCCGATGCGTGAGCCGGTGCTGCAGGCACTGCTGCGCGCGGACCGCGGCGCTGAAGCCCTGCTGATTCGGGCAGCGACACGCTTCGATCCGGATGAGGTGATCCCGGTGCTGGTCGAGGCCGCGCGTGGGGACGAGCAGCCGGACGGGCAGGAGCGGCGCACGCGCGCCGTCCGCGCCCTGGGGGCGTTCTACGAGGACGCCGCCATCGAGGCGCTGATCGAACTGCTGCAGGCGACCGACCAGGGACCGCTACGGCAGGAAGTCCTGCGCGCGCTCGAGTCAAGCACCGGCTTGACGGGGTATTCCGCCGATGCCGAGGCCTGGCAGGCGTGGTGGACACAGCAGAAGCGAACGCCGCGCGAGGAGCGCCTGGTCAGCATCATCCGCACGTTGCGGGCTGAGGTCGACGCCCGCGATGAACGGATCGAGGAATTGCGCGGCCGCTTCGTCCGCATGATCCAGTTGCTCTATACAGCGACGCCTCCCGAGCAGCGCAGCGCGCTGCTCGCCGACTTGTTGCGGGATGAGGAACCGCCCGTTCGCCGCACCGCGACCGACCTGGTCGAGCGGGCCATGGGCGATGCGGTGGCGCTTGATGACACCGTCAGCGCCGCCCTGCGCGAACTGATCCGCGATGGCAACGCCGACCTGCGGGCCCGGGCGTCGCGGCTGCTGTTGAACCTCGGTGATGCCCAGATCGGACCCCTGGTGGCGCAGGCGTACCTGGTCGAACACGATCCGGCGGCGCGGCGGGAGTTCCTGCAGGTCCTGACCCGCGCGCCGCAGCCCGAGGTGTTCGACCTGCTCGTGCAGCAACTGGCGCATGGCGTGCTGACGGCGCAGATCGGCCAGGCGCTGCTTGCCGCCTCCGATCAGGCGTTGCTCTCCGAGGCGCACCAGACGGCGATCCGCGACACGCTGCGCGCCGCCGATCCCGCCCAGTTGCCCGCCTCCGGCGTGCGGCTCCTGGCGCGTTTTGGCAGCGATACCGATCGCGCCGAACTGCTGCCGATGCTCGAGAGCGCGGCGGCGGAGATCAAGACGGCCCTGGCGCGGGAGTTGGCGCCCCGGCCTGAGTTCACCGATCTGCTCGTACGCCTGGCCAAGGACCCCGTTCTCTACCCGCACTCACTCGATGCACTGCTGCGCACGCGCGTCAACCTTGAAGGCGCCCGCACGCTGCTGGCGCTGCGGCCGAACGGCAATGGTGAGACCGAGGAACTGTGGCTGCGCAAACTGACGGAGTACGCCCGCGCGCTGCCGCTGCACAGCGTGCGAGTCGTCGATGATGATCTGCTCACCGCGGAAGCGCCGCTGCTGTGCGTCCGCGCTCACGAGCAGGTGCTCGAGGCAGTGCGCGAGCGCCAGGCGACCGCCCCCGAGCAACACAGGGCGGAGTGGATCGAATTGCTCACGCGTCTGGCGGCGCTGCGGATGCAGCAGGAGCGCCTGGCGGCTGCCGCGGCGGTGCTCGATCAGCTTCGCCCGGCCCAGCCGGCGACGGATCTGTACAAGCGCCTCCAGGCCGAGGCGTATCTTCGCCAGGGGCGTCTCGCCGACGCCGCCCAGGTCCTGCCCGAGGCGGGGCTGTGGCTGGATGTCGCCGAGACGCTGCAACTGACGCAACCCGAGCGGTTCGCCGCGATCTGTCAGGAGGTCGAGGATCGTTTCGGCGAGGAACTCGACGATGGTCTGCGCGAGCGCCTCAGCAACCTCCTGGCACTGGTGCCCCAGCCCGAGGAGGCCGCCACCGAGTCGGATGCGGGCGAGGCAGGCGGCGCAGCCCCGGGTACCGCCGATCCCCAGGAAGTCACCACCGCCAGCGGAGAGACGACGGGATGAACGCCGGGGATCTCGAGCGGGCGCGCGCCTGGATCAACGACGCCTCCCTGCTCGTCGCCTTCAGCGGCGCGGGCCTCTCTACGGAGAGCGGCATTCCCACGTTCCGCGACGCGCAGACAGGAGGCTTCTGGGAACAGTACGACCCCCAGACCCTCGCCAGCCCCGAGGGATTCGCCGCCGACCGCCGCCTCGTCATCGAGTGGTACGCCTACCGCACGCGCCTGATCGCCCGGGCCCGGCCGAACCCCGCGCACCGCGCTCTCGCCGCCTACGAAGCGGCCCATCCGGGCGGTATCGAGAACGTCACGCAGAACATCGACGGCCTGCTCCAGCGGGCCGGGGCAGTGACCGTGCACGAACTGCACGGATCGCTCTTCCGCGATCGCTGCCACACGCCCGGCTGCCCGCATACGGCTGAAGCGACGATCTACGATGAGGGCGAGGCGGTCGCGCTTGTCGATTGTCCGCGCTGCGGCGGGCCGATGCGCCCGGATGTCGTGTGGTTCGGCGAGATGCTGCCGGTCGACGTCTGGCGGGCGGCGGAGAGCGCCTGCCTACGCTGTGATGTGCTGCTGTCGATCGGCACGAGCGGGGCTGTGTATCCCGCCGCGGGGCTGGTGCAACTGGCCAAGTCGAGCGGGTCGCGGGTGGTGCTCGTGAACCCGAACGCCTCCGAACTGGACTTCCTCGCGGACGCAGCGTTCCACGCGCCCGCGGGGACGGTGCTGCCGCAGCTTCTGCAGGCTCCGTAGCCGCCCTGTCTCCTTGGAGACAGGGTCGAAACCCGGGCTCGCGGCGCGGTAAAACGTTATACTCACCGACTCACCCGCATCGGAGATCACCCGTGCCCGCAACGAAACGCCGGCCCTCCCGCCGGACCGCCGCCCAGCCCGCGCCGCTGCAAACGCGCCTCAGCGCTCTCGCCCGCAACCTCTGGTGGACCTGGAACTCGTGCGCTTCCCGCCTCTTCGAGGCCCTCGACCCGGCTCTCTGGCGCGCGACGAACCACAATCCGCTGCTGGTCATCCGCGCGCTGCCCGAGCATCGCTTGCGCGAACTGGAGGCGGATGAGGGCTTCACCGACGCCCTGGACCGAGTCGAGGCCGAGCTGCGCCGCTACCTCGACACCCCGACCTGGTTCGAGCGCAGCAGCAAGGGCGAGGAGAAGCAGCTTCGCATCGCCTACTTCTGCGCTGAGTACGCCCTGCACGAATCCATGCAGATGTACGCCGGCGGGCTCGGCGTCCTCGCGGGCGACCATCTCAAGAGTGCTTCGGACCTGGGTATACCGCTCACCGGCATCGGCCTGATCTACCGCCACGGCTACTATCGCCAGCACCTGACCCGGGGCGGCGAAACCCGCATCGTCTATCCAACCTACGACTTTGCTGACTGGCCCGCGGAAGACACGGGTCTTGTCATCGATGTGCCCATGCAGCGGCGGACCGTCAGGGCGAAGCTCTGGCGCCTGTGCGTCGGCCGGGTCGATCTCTACCTCCTCGACACCGACATCGCGGGCAACAGCAAGCGCGATCGGCAGATCACGAAGTTTCTCTACGGCGGCGACCACGAGTATCGCGTGCAGCAGGAGATCATCCTCGGCGTGGGCGGCCGCCTGGCGCTCGCGGTGCTGGGTATCGAGCCGACCGTCTACCACCTCAACGAAGGGCACGCCGCGTTCTGCACGCTGGCGCGCCTGCGCCGCCTGACGGGGCTCGGCTCTTCGCTGCAGGAAGCCATCGACATCGTGCGCGAAACGACGGTGTTCACCACGCACACGCCCGTTCCCGCCGGCAACGACCGCTTCTCGCCGCAACTCACCTGGAAGTACCTTCAGCCGCTCGCGCAGGAGCTTGGCCTCGGCAAACGCGAGTTGCTCGCCTTCGGCCGCGAAGATCCCGCCGATGCGCGCGAGCCGTTCTGCATGACCGTTCTCGCCCTGCGCCTGGCCGAGCACTGCAACGGCGTGGCGGAGTTGCACGGCGAGACGTCGCGCAAGATGTGGCAGCGAGTCTATAACGTCGCCGATCCGGACGAGGTGCCCATCTCGCACGTGACCAACGGCATCCACGTGCAGACCTGGCTCGCGCCCGAAGCCGAGGCGGTCTACAACGCGTATCTCAAACCCGACTGGCATGGGGCGTACCCCGACGACGATTACTGGGCCAGGCTCGACCGCATCCCCGACGAAGCGCTGTGGGAAATGCGCTGCCTCCTGCGCGCCAAGATGGTGAACTTCGTGCGCGCGCACCTGCACGCGCAGATCGCCCGTCGCCTCGGCGACGCGGAGGAGCAGCGGGCGGCGATCGAGACCTTCAGCCAGGATGCCCTCACGATTGGCTTTGCCCGCCGCTTCGCCACCTACAAGCGCGCGCCGCTGATCTTCCGCGACGCCAAGCGGCTGGCCCGGATTAAGAGCGACCCCGGGCGCCCCGTGCAGCTTGTCTTTGCGGGCAAAGCCCATCCGCTCGATCCCGAGGGCAAAAGCTTCATTGAACGCATCTGCACCGTCGCGGGCACCGACGCCTTTCGCGGCCGGGTCGTCGTCCTCGAAGACTACGACATGCACATCGGCCGCATGCTCACCAGCGGCTGCGACGTCTGGCTCAACAACCCGATTCGGCCCCTGGAGGCGTCAGGCACCAGCGGCATGAAGCCACCCCTGCACGGCGGCATCAACTGCTCCATCCTCGACGGCTGGTGGCCGGAAGGCTACGACGGTCGCAACGGCTGGGCGATCGGCAACGGTGAGAGCTTCAAGAGCCAGGCGCGGCAGGACACCTACGACGCCGAGTGCATCTACCGACTGCTTGAACGCGAGATCGTTCCCAGGTTCTACCAGCGCGGGCGCGACGGACTGCCGCGCCGCTGGCTCAAGCTGATGCGTCGCTCCATGCAGACCATCCCCGCCGCCTTCAGCACGCATCGCATGCTGGCCGACTACCTGCACGGCTTCTACCTGCCGGCGCATCTCGGCCAGTAGGACGTGGCCGCGGGTGACGGCGGAGACGGCGCATGACGCATGACGAATGGCGAAGGGGAACGGCATGCGCGCGTCGTCATTCGCTTCGCCGGTTCGCACGTTGCCTGCGGGTGCTTTACCATGGCTGCATGAGCACCACAATTCGCCTTCAATCCGGATCGGTTCGCGCCTTGGGCGCGCTTGGTTCGCTTGTCATCGCTGCCGTCATGCTCGTTGGCTGCGCTCCCTCGCCGGACCGCGGGGCCCCGTCCGGCTCCGGCGTGGAGAACCTCTACACCGTCGATCTGGCGCTGGAGCGCGCCGGGCGCAATCGCGGCGAGATCGAGGCATTCCTTGCCGCTGAGCAGGGTGAGCGGCGAACCGCTGCGGAATTCCTCGTCGCGAACCTGCCCACCGTCGATCTCGTCACACTGAGTCGAAGCGACCTCGCGGACAACCTCAGCTACGCCTTTCGTGCGCGTGAGGAGTTGCCCTGGGCCGCGGCCGTACCCCTCGATCTGTTCCTGCACTACGTGCTGCCGCAGCGCGTGACGGAGGAGCCCTTCACGCCATGGCGGCCGGTGCTGTACGAGGATCTCGCCGGTCAACTTGAGGGGTGCACCAACATGGTCGACGCCGCCCTCGCCGTCAATCGCTGGTGCGGCCAGCGCATGCGCTTCAAGCAAACCGAGCGCCGCGACCAGAGCCCGCTGTCATCGCTCAAGTCCGGCATCGGCCGTTGTGAAGAACTCATGACCATCTGCATTTGCGCCATGCGGGCGATGGGCATTCCGGCGCGACCCTGCTCCGCCCCCTGGTGGGTGGTCAGCGACAACAATCACGCCTGGGTCGAGGTGTGGGCGGACGGCGACTGGTATTACCTCGGCGGCTGCGAGCCCGCCAACGCGCTGGATCAGGCCTGGTTCACCAATGCGGCGCAGCGCGCCGGAATCGTGACGAGCTACATGTTCGGCTCGCCGCAGTCGTATCCCACGGGCGAAGTCGTGGCGCGGGATCTGGGCAACATGGCGGTGATCAACTCGACATCCGTCTACGCCGCCACGGATGAGGTGCGCGTGACCGT
>CAZZPX010000057.1:0-11192 GCA_964655955.1 uncultured Phycisphaerales bacterium
TGCTCGAGCCGGAGTCGGTGCGGCAGATCTTCGGCTGCCTGATTCTGCTGGCGGTGACAGTGCAGTACTACGCGCGCATCACGCCGCGCGCGGACCTGCACGCGGGCTGGGACGTCGTGGCGGGCTCGGCGTCGGGATTGATGTCGGGAATGTCCGGCATGGGTGGGCCGCCGCTGGTCATCTGGATCATGGCGCACGACTGGCACGCGCAGCGCTGCCGCGTCGCGGTGTGGGTCTTCTTCACGCTCCTGACGCCGATCCAACTGGGGGCGCTGTGGCAGCGATTCGGGGAGCCGGTGGTGGAGGCGGGAGAGAAAGCGCTGCTGCTGGCGCCTTTCGCCTTGCTCGGGCTTATGCCGGGTTTGTGGATCGGGCAGCGCATCGCCAAGCCGCTTTTGCGGCGGATCAGTTACCTGCTCATTCTGATCATCGCGCTGTATGCGATCGCGCAGCCGTATCTCGTGCGCTAGACGAGATGCGGGGGAGTGCTACGCCGCCAGCGGCTCCTCTTCGTCAAGCTCCTCCCAACCGGTGATCATGGCCTTCATGTTGCTCGTCAGCGTGTGGCCCGTCGTGGTGAGATAGATGTGGGCGCACATGAAGGCGATGAGCAGAAACGCAGCCAGCGTGTGAATGCTGGCGACGAGGGCGAGATTGCGACCCTCTGGACCGATGGCGGTGAAGTCGTTGAAGTAGTAGTAGAGAAAGCCGGTCGTCACCAGGATGGGAATAATGAGGATCTTCAGGCCGGCGTAGGCGATACGCTGCAGAGGATTGAGCTTGGAGAGCTTGCTCTTCTTCACGGGCTTTTCCTCCTTGCGGAACATGCCGATCGTGTAGTAGAGCGTCATGGAGATGACATCGCCGCCCGGCACGTACTGCTTCCACTCGCCCGTGGTGAGGTGCCAGAAGATGGCGAAGGCGATGAGCACCACGAACGCCCAGGCGAGGTAGCGATGCCAGATCACCGCCTGCTCGAAACTGATGAAGTCCCAGTTATAATGAATGGCGAAGCCCGTGATCGCGAGGAGGATGACGAGCAGCGCCTGCATCCAGTGCCAGAAGCGCTCGAACTTGTAGTAGATGTAGACTTTCTTCTTGGTCATTGGGTTAACCTCTTCCCCCGATGATGAGGCGGGCGGCGCCGTGCAGCAGTGACAGGCAGAGCGCGCTGATGATCAGGAGCACGCCGATCCAGTCAATGGCGGCGCTGTAGTCTCGACCGGGCATATAGAAGCCGCGCACTTCCGCCAGCCGGCCGTCGCCGCTGCGCGTATGGCATTCGGCGCAGGTGACCGCTTCGGAGGCAGGCTTCACCATGTGCGAAAGCGGCCAGATCATCTCCGTCTGGATCCAGTCGTATTCGCCGCTGTAGTCGAAGCCGGCGTACTCCATGCCTGCCGCGATCGCGGGACCCCAGTCGAAGGACTTCCAATAGGCCTGCCCCTTGTCGGGGCCGCTGGGGAAGAGCTTGGGAATCACCAGCGTCTTGTGCACCGGGTCGTAAGGCTGGATGCCGCGGTGAATCTTCACGGGCTTGATGCGGGCCAGCGGATCGTCATAGCCCGTGTCGAGCCGGTTGAGGAAGACGACGGGCTTGTCATGGTCGATCTTGTCGTACGCGCCGTGTGAGTGCTCGCAGAGATCCTTCGCGGGCGTCCGGTCGTCGACGGGGTCGCCCATGAAGGTGTGATTCATGCGGCCGTTGAACCAGATGTATTCGGGATTGATGTTCGCGGCCCAGATGAATTCACCCTTCTGGCCGTCGTAGATGTGCACCTTCTCGACGCCGCTCGCGGTCTGCACCTCGCCATCGCGCTTGACGAGTTTGCCGTCTGCATCCTTTTCACCGGCCTTGCTCCAGTCCCACCACATCTTGGTCGCTTTCTCAGGGGCCATCTTGGGGACGTGGCAGGTCTCGCAGGCGACCTTGTCGCTGTGATCGTTGAGCTTTCTGTTACGCGTGATCTCGGCGCGGCTGAGCGTGATGGACTCACCCTTCTTCTTGTAAGGGCTCTGTATCGGGTGCGGGGTCGGCGTATGACAGGACTCGCAGGCGAGCATGTTGCCTTCCGTCCCCTTCATGACGTACTCGCGGTCGTCGAAGGCCGGAATGTTGAAGCAGCGTCCGGCGATCTTGTGGCTCCGCGTGGTGTGACAGGTCTGGCAGGTGAAGTCAGCGCCGTCGGGCGACATATGAACGTCGAGACTGCGGTGCGGCTTGTCGAGAGTGACGTCCATGTCGCCGTGCTTGACACCCTCGCCGCCTCCGCCGAAGAAGTGACAAGTGCCGCAGTTGCGCCGAGTCGGCGTGCCGACGCTCATGGCGACCTTGGAGAGGTTGACCGGCTCCCAGTACTTGCCCGAGCCCTTCGGCCACTCGCGCTGCTCCATGGGCGTGGACTCGTAGACCGGGTGTCCCGCCGCCGTGGGGTACTTCTTGTACGTCCCCGTCTGGTCGTGGCAGATGAGACAGTCGACCAGCGTCTCCTCGCCGAAGTCGAAGCTCTTGTCCGTCCAGCCGTAGCCTGCATGGCAACTGGTGCAGCGCGGTTCGTTGGAGGGCAGGGCGATGCAGAAGTTGTTGATGACGTGTTCCGCCTTGCCGACGGCGATGTGCTGCTCTTCCTCGAGTTCCTTCTTGGCGCGGGGGCAGATCCAGGTCCAGTGGCTGGTCTGCATGATTTGCCTTGCCGCCTCAGTGTGGCGGGTGAGGCACGCCGCCGTCACCTCCGGCCCGGACTGAAAGTCCTGCTTGAGGACGTCGAACTGCGCGTGGTCCGCGGTGGGCAGGTCCGGGGGAGCGACGATCAGGTCGGCCGGGTCCATGTCGGCGGCGACGGCGTCGGAGACGGCCCGTTGCCGGTTGTCGGGCGGCGCGGGGTCCTCCTGGGCTCGGACGCTCTCTCCGGTGAGGAAGGGCAGGGCCGCGAGTGCGGCAAGAGCGCCGAGGCCGGCGGTGAAGGCGAGAGGTTTCACAAGGCATCTCCTTGGCGGCGGGCGAGGCCGGCTACCGGTAGTGGGTGGCGTTTCCGGCACGGACCACAGCAGACAGACGAGGATCTTATCGCCAAAATCGGCAGATTACCTTGTATTGAATGGGAAGCCCCGAGGTTCTGGAGTTGGAATTCTGCAATTCCCCCTTTGAGGTAGGTGTTGTTTGCCGGGGCCGGCGCGTGGTTAAGCACACGAAGCCGCAAGCGGCTTACCTGCGGCTTCGCGTCTCAGTCAGGATGTCAAGGCTCGCTTACTTGTCCTCTTCCGTGATGCCCATGCCGCTGCGGTCGGGGTCGGCGGGGCGCTGCGGGAAGACGAAGGTCTTCTCGCTGGCCAGCTTGAGGATCTCCTCGATGGCGCGGTCGAGTTGCGGATCTCCGCCGTCGACCATGAGTGCGGGATCATCGATGACCTCGATATCGGGGTCAACGCCGTGCCCTTCGATGCCCCAGGTGCCGTCCAGGTCGTAGTAGCCGAAAGTGGGGACGCTCATGAAGGCGCGGTCGATGAGGCCGGGGTTGCCGGAGATGCCGACGAGTCCGCCCCAGGTGCGGGTGCCGATCAGGGGGCCCAGGCCCGCCTGCTTGAAGAGGGCGGGGAACATGTCGCCGCCGGAGCCGGCGAGGCCGTTGATCAGCATGACCTTCGGCCCCTGGTGCGAGTCGGGAGGCCAGAGCTGCTCGCCGCCATGCCGCGCCGCCCACATGTTTGTGGCCGGACGGTTGAGGAGTTCGATGAAGCGCGTGGGGATCTGGCCGCCGCCGTTCCAGCGTTCGTCGATGATCAGGCCGTCGAGATGTCGCTGGCCGAAGAACTGGCGGACCAGGTCTGTCTGTCCGCGCGTGCCGGTGTCGGGGACATAGATGTAGCCGATGCGGCCGTCGGTCTGCTCCTCGACGTACTTGCGGTTGGCTTCGATCCAGTCGCGGTAGCGGAGTTGACCGTCGCCGCCCATGGGCTTGATGAGGACGCGGCGGGCATCATCGTCGACAACGGGCTTGTCGCTCACCGTCAGTTCCGTCACCTGTCCGGCGAGGCCGATGAACGCGACCCAGGGATCAAGGTCCGTGTCGAGCGCCCGGCCGTTGACTTCGAGGAGGTACTGGCCCTCGCTGACGTCGATGCCCTGGGCGCGCAGGGGATTGCGGGCGTCGGAGTCCCAGGGCGCTCCCTGGTAGATCTTCTTGAACTGGAAGGCGGCCCCCTCGTCGGTCTCGACAAGCGCGAAGTCGCATCCGAGCAGGCCGACGTTCTCGTTGCGCGGCTCGCCTTCGACGTCGCCGCCGAAGTAGTAGGCGTGTCCGACGTTGAGTTCGCCGATCATTTCTTCGATGAGGAAGGAGAGATCGCGGCGGGTGACGCAGTCATCGATCATGCCGCCGTAGCGCTGGCGCACTTCATCCCAGTCCACACCGTGCATGTTCTCGACGTAGAAGAAGTCGCGCTGGATGCGCCAGGCGTCGTTGAAGATCTGGCGCCACTCCTGGCGCGGGTCGATCCTGCCGCGCATCATGTCGGTGGGGATAGGCTTGGCGAAGGACTGTCCGGAGGCAGCGGAGACGATGGCCATGCCGCTCTGCCCGAAGGCGCCGACCTTCTTGCCGTCGCCGCTGAGTCGATAGTAAGCGACGCCGGTGAGCACATTCTTCTCCGCAGCGTCATCCTCTTCGATGTCGAAGAGCTTGAGCGACGGCATGCCGTCACCCATGCGCATGTAGAGAAGCTGGTTCTTGTCATTGACGCTGAGCAGGGCGAAATTGCCCGGATCGACGGGCAGTTGCATGGCGCGCGCCTCGAAACCTTCGAAGTCGATCTCGACGGGCTTGGCTTCCTCATCGTCTTCGACCTCGGCTTCTTCCTCGGTCTTGGTGACGGTGAACTCGCCCTTGGCCCCCATGCTGGGCATTTCCCAGGTGCCGGTGATGGTGTTGCCGTCGAGCTTGCCGCGCATCGTGGACTCGATGCCCTGTTCCTCGTCGGTGATGACCAGTTCGCCCGTCTCTTCGTTGAAGGTGATTTCGCCGAGATCATCGCTCTGCGACTGGCCCATGATCTCGACTGTGCCGGTGCCGCTGAACGTGCCGTCTTCGTGCTCGACGATGGTCATCTTGTAGGGAGCGCTGTCCATCTCGGCCGGCAGACCCATGCTGGACAGACCGGAGACGTTGCCTTCCCACACGCCGTGCAAGGGGCTGGTGGGGACGAAGGCGTCCGCGCCGTCCTCGGCATCTTCATCGTCGGAGCCATCCTCATCGTCAACCTTATCCGACTCGCCTTCGTCGCCGCTCATCTCGTCGGCTTCGTCGGCGTCTTCGCCGTCGGCCTTGTCGCCTTCTTCAGCGTCGTCGGCTTCGTCGCTATCCTCCGCGTCCTCGTTGGTGTCCGCTTCCTCTTCCTCCCACTCTTCCTCATCGACTTCGAGCTTCCACGGATTCTCGACCTCGTCGTTGAGAGGCACGGCCAGCAGCACCTCGCCGTCGCGGTAAACCCAGCTCGTGTCCGAGGGAACGCTCGCGTAGGTCGGCGAGAAGTGGCGCGTGCTGGCGAAGAAAAGGTACTTCCCCTTGCGATCAAAGGCGGGGAAGGTCGAGTTGAACATCGGGCTGGTGACCGGCGTCAACTCGCCCGACTCGAGGTTGTAGACGTGCACGACGTTGTATTGGTTCTCATCGTGCGCCAGCGACAGCGTCAGCCACTTGGAGTCATGCGACCAGTTCACCGGCTTGACTTCCGCCCAGGGATCGGTCGCGAAGTGCGTCTGCTGCTGCGTCTCCACGTCAACGAGCGAATATTCGCCCGCGTTGTTCGTGAAGCAGATGTACTTGGAGTCCGGCGACCAGGAGAGCAGGTAACGGTACGTCTCGCCGTTGTCGGTGAGCTGTTTCGTCTCGCCCTTGCCGTCCGACTGGGTGATGTAGATCTCGTACTCACCCGTGGCGTCGGAGAGATAGGCGATCCAGCGGCCGTCGGGCGACCAGATCGGATTGCGTTCCGCGGCGCCGTCGGTCTGGGTGAGGTTGCGGGTGATGCCCTTTTCGGCGGGGAGCGACCAGATTTCACCGCGCGCCTCGACGACGCCGCGCTTGCCCGTGGCGGAGACGTCGCCATTCTGAATGTAGTCAGAATAGTCGACATCCTGCTTGCGCAGTGTGGGGCGATCGCCGGGGATGGTGATTTCCACCGGCTTGATCCGCGTGGTCGCCAGGTCGAGCAGGTGGATCTGCGAGCCGTTCTGGAGGACGATTTCGCCCTTGCCGTTCTTGCCTGGGCCGATCGAGGGCCACTTCACGTCATAGCGATCAAAGTGGGTGACTTGCCGGCGCTGCGCGGTGTCGGTGTCGTAGTACCAGATGTTGAGCTTGTGATTGGGGCCGGCGTCGCTGAGGTAGTAGATGCGATCGCCGTGCCACATGGGCAGGCTATCGGTGCCTTCCCAGTCGGTGACGCGCCTGGAGGTGTGGTCGGTGAGGTTGAGCAGCCAGATGTCGCTCGCCATACCGCCGCGATAGCGTTTCCAGGTACGACCGTCGCGGGAGAAGGGGGTGTAGGCGAGCCACGCTCCATCATCGCTGATGGCACCGCGCGAGCCGTAGGGCACGGGGAGCGCTTCCGGCAGACCGCCCTCAGCACTCACGGTGAAAAGCGAGGCCAGGCCGCGACCGCTCTCGTGGTTGTCGGAGAAGAGCAGCTTTCCATCCGGCGTCCAGTCGCAGAGCGTCTCGCCGGTGGGATGATGGGTGACGCGGTAGGCGGTGCCGGCTCCGTCGACGGGGAGCGTGTAGAGATCGCGGGCGCCCTCGTAGTTGCCCTCGAAGGCGATGGTGCTGCCGTCGGGGCTGAAGCGGGGGAACTGCTCTTCGCCGGGCGGGCTGGCGAGTTTCACCGCCATGCCGCCCTCTCGCGGGACGCGCCAGATGTCGTTGGCATAGACGAAGACGATGTAATCGCTGCTGACATCGGGAAAGCGCATCATCGTGGCGTCGGGTCGAATCGTGCTCTTCTCGTCAGCCTCGACCAGTTGGGCGAAGCCGACAGTCGCCGCTGCGCTGACAACGACGATGGGCAGCCGCCCCCGTGGATCAATCCTCATAGTCCGCTCCTGAAATTCGGGTGGATGGGGAGTGTGTCGCATCCCCGGATCGTGTTCTTATCGCAGCGTACACGCGGGGTTGCAGAAAGGCTGCCGTCAATTGCGGCGACAAGGCCGCGCGGCAAGACAAAAAAAACACAGGACCGGTCCGAAGACCAGCCCTGGTAGTCGTTGCGGTAAGTGGTGCTTCCCTGGATGTGGTGCTTCCCGCTTACCGAACTCGAGCTTCCTCTCTTACCTCAACAGTGGCTCGAGGGACAACGATTGATGTCTGCCGCGCAATCGCGGGGGCGACGTGCAGGCCGCCTGGGCCCGACACGCCTCCGATTCCACGATTCACTATACCGGCTCTCACGAAATGAGCACGGCAAAAACGAGCAATTCCTGCGCTGTCCGATAAGCCACTGTGTGGACAACGCTTAGAGACCGCCTTCCAGCCGCCCGGCGGCCACCGGCTCATGGACGGCCCCGCCCGGCAGGAGCACGCTCTTCATCAGCCGCACCTCGCAGACTTCAAAAGCTCCTGCCTCGAGCCGAACTTCCTCAAGCGACTCGCGCAGCCCCGGCCGGACTGTGGGCGTGCGAAAGCGGCAGAGCGTCAGGTGCGGCAGAAAACGGTCGCTCGGCCGCAGCCGCACGCGCTTCGCCAGTCGCCGCGCCAGACGATCGTGCAACTCGACCAACTCTCCCGGCAGGTCGGTGGTGAGGGCGACGAGCCGGGCCGGTCCACGCTCGGGCAGGGCGATGAGACGCTGCGGCTGAAGCGTGAAGCTGCCAATGCCCGCCGTGGCACGCTGCACCGACTCGACGATTTCCTCAAGCGCCCTGGCAGGCTTCAACTCCAGCTCGCCGATGAAGAGCAGCGTCAAGTGCACCTGATCGCGCTTCGTGAGTCGATGAGGCGGCAAGTCGAGCGACTCGAATGGCGCAAGCGCCTGGCGGACCACCGCTTCGGGCGGATAGATCCCCGTGAAGAGACGAAGCGTCGGGGCCTTCGCCTTCTTGCCCGGGCGGTCGTCGCGTCGACCCATCCTCTCACGACTGCGGTCGCGTTCGCCTCTCGCCATGTCACACCTCCAGGCGCGGAGCATCGTAACGGGGCGCGAAGCGGGCCCGCAGCGAGAACTCGATCCCATGCGGGGAATCACGGCTGTGCCGCGGCGGTTTTGCGTAAGCCTCGCTGCCTTCGTCGTCCTTGCCGGTAAACTGACGGGTGGTCCTCTCTGCGAGATCCACCATGCCCGACAGCGGTGCCTACGACCCCAGCCCGTTCTGCACGAACTGCGGCTATCCGCGCACGGGACTGCCGCGCTCGCACCCGTGCCCGGAGTGCGGCCGCAGCGCCAGTCCTGCTCGCCGCAGGATCTGCACGGCCCTGGCGCCCGTGGCGGTGGATGTTCGCGACACGCTGCTCTTCGGACTGGCGACCGCGGGGCTGGGCTTCCTGCTGGCGCCCGGCCTGCGTCACGGCGGCCGCAACGCCCCGGCCCGCCGCATCTGCCGGCTGACGATCTGCCGCCAGCCCTGGGGCCATCTCTTCCGCCCGCGCACGCTGCTGCTTGGCTGGGTGGGCGGCATCCTGCTGGCGATCGTCATGATGGTGCTGCAGGGACTCGCCCAGCACTTCGCCCAGACACTTGACGCCGAGGCTGGCGCCAATCAGACGCTGCGGCTTATTCTCATTGAACTCGACCCTGTTCTGGCCGCCTTCGTGCTCGTCTTCCTGTCGCTGCCTGTGCTGCAGACGGTGGCGGCGATGGGCGCGTGGCACGGCCTGGCACTGGCCGCAGTGCGCCTGCCCGCGACCAGCGCACGCTCCAGCGCCACGATCGTCGGTGCCTGTCTGCTGACGCTGCTCGGGGCGATCATCTGCTTCGCCGTCTGGCCGCAGTCGATGGCTCGGTTCGACGATCGCTGGCTGCTGGTGGTCTTCGTGCCCCTCCTGCTGGCTGCCGGTCGCTGGCTCTGGCAGTGGCACGGCCTGGTGCTGCTGCTGCAGCGCGAGGCGCGTGTGCGGGCCCTTCCCGCTTGACGCGCGTGCCGTTTCCTGTGACAAGTCACGCTGCCAAAGTCCTTGAAGGAGCAGACTATGCTGAGCTTTCGCGCCGGTGGCCTGACTGCACTTGTCCCTCTCGCCGCGACGCTGCTCGCCTTCGCGCCCGGCTGCCGCGTCTATCAGGCGGTGAATCCCGCGGACCCCTCCCGCCCGGGCAACGCCGTGCGCCTGGAGCGCAAGGGCGTCGTCCTGTCGTATCGTCCCGACCTCGATCGCGTTGTGTTCTTCGGGGCCACCGGCGGGCCGAATCTCCTGCACACCGTCGACCTGGATCGTGCACCGGCTGAGGACGGCTCCTACACGTTCTATGGCGGCTGTTACTCCTGGGTCGCGCCGCAGCGAGGCGACCTCGGCTGGCGCGATGAGACGGGCGCGCCGCTCGATTGGCCGCCCGACCCGGCCATGGACCGAGGGCCGATGCAGATCATCCGGCGCACGCACGATTCGTTCACAGCGCGCAGCCCGGTGTTGCGGAACGGCTTGCGCGAGTACGTCACCTTCACCATCGTGGGTACGCACACGGTGGAAGTCGTGCGCGAACTGGAGAACGTCGGCGACGAGCCCCGTCAGGCGTCGATCTGGGTGCTCTCGGCTGTGGCGCCCGGCGCGCACCTTGCGCTGCGCAACACCGTCGCGGACGAACTGTGGACCGACTCCAGCGAGGGCGAGACGGCGCTGCGCGAGTTGTTTGCGTCCGACGATGGTTATGTGCTGCTGGATACGGAGCGGATGCAGTGGGAGGGGGGCGTCAAGGCATATTTCGACGATGAGGCATTCCTGGCGGTACACGATCAGGGCTGGTGGTTCGTGCGCGACGGGCTGGCGCAGGACGACGGTGGCGCGCTCAAGCAGGCCGGCGAAGCGACGATCGCGCTCTACCTGCATCCCGGGCTGGAGTTGTTTGAGGCGGAGCTTTATGGGCCGTTGCGCGAGATCGCGCCCGGCGAGCGCCTCGAGTACACGGAGTACTGGCTGCTTCGCGCCAGCATTCCGCCTGACGCCGTCGTCTTGCCTTGACCGCGCCCGGCCCGCGCGTGTAGATTGCCGATCGGAAGCGCTCGCAGCGCCGAGCAGTTCGCAGTGTCGGCGGAAGGAGTCCGTCGGCCGTCGGTGCACATCCAACTTGGTGTAGAACACTGATGAATAGATTATCTCATCAGCGAAGTTGCCTGGCGAAGCGGGAGGCTTGGCCGGCAACGGAGGCGGGGACACAGTTGACCATCGATGACGCCTGGGAGCACGACGTGCGCCGGCGCTTCTTCGCGCTCGGCCCGGACGCCTGTCGCTTCGGCGTGACGGCGGGCGCGCTGGCGAACCATCTGGCCGCGGCCCGCAGGCGGCTCGCCGCCCCCGCCGCCGATCCGCAGCGCCTGCACCTCGCCGACCTGGCCCTGGCCTGCGCCGTCTGCGCCCGCAACGCCGGCGCCTGGCAGGAACTCATCGCCGCTCACGAACAGGTCATGATCCACTGCGCCCAGGCGCATGTCGCGGAAGTCGAGGCCCTGGTGGTCGTGCGGCGACTGCTCGCACACGTGCGCGAGCAATCCTGCGGCGACGAGGGTGGTGCGCTCAGCCTCCGCCGCTATCTCGGCACGACGCCGCTGCGGGCCTGGCTGCTGGATCGGCTCGTCGTGATGATCTATCGGCAGAGGCCGGCCGCGCCCGCGGGCGTCACGGTCGAGCGCGGGCTGAGCGCTGTGGGACGCCTTCGTCTCGGGGCCCGCTTCGTGCAGGTCGACGGCATGCCGGTCCAGCAGGCCGCCCGGATCGTCGGCCTGAGGGAGCGGGATGTGCGGCGGGCGGCGGCTCGCCGACTCGATCGCGCCCAGCTTCTGCGCGACCTGCCCCGCCAGGAACCGGCGGAGTCCGGCACGGGTCCCGTCACCTGACGCCGCCAGGCGGCGTGGCCGCGGCGTCCTCTCGGTCGGGGGCAAAGCGCTGCCGTGATCGGCATATGACTTGACTTGTACGGCGATGGGTTTACGCTACGCGACTCTCTGCCGATAAGAACAGAGGACGATTGAGGCCAGATAGCTCAGTTGGTAGAGC
>CAZZPX010000058.1:0-11041 GCA_964655955.1 uncultured Phycisphaerales bacterium
GAGCGGGGGTAGAAGGGGGTGGTCTCCTTCTGGGGCGTTTCGAGGACCTTTCCGAACATCTCAGAGCTGGAGGCTTGGTAATATCGGACCTGCTTGCCCGAGCACTGCTGATAGTCCCGCACCGCCTCCAGCAGCTTGATCGTGCCCATCGCCACCGTGTCCACCGTGTAGATGGGCATGTCAAAGGAGACACGAACGTGACTCTGGGCGCCGAGGTTGTACACCTCGTCGGGCTTGATGTGGTTCATGAGCTTGGCGAGGCAGTTGGCGTCGGTGAGGTCGCCGTAGTGCAGCAGCAGCCGCACCCCCGTTTCATGGGGGTCCTGGTAGATCTGGTCGATGCGCTCGGTGTTGAAGCTGGAGGTTCGGCGAATGATGCCGTGCACCTCGTACCCCTTGGCCAGGAGCAATTCCGCGAGATAGGACCCGTCCTGGCCCGTGATGCCGGTGATCAGGGCCGTCTTGCCGCTGTTGCTCATGTCTTGCGCTTCCTCTCGTCAGGTGAAGTCGGGCAGTGTACTTGCTTCGGCGATCCGGGTCGGCGGGTTCGCGCCGCACCGGGAATCCGGCTGCGAAAGTCCGCCTCCGCCAGAGACTTGGGAACCGGGGCGGCCCGGCTCGCGAAGAGGTGCTATGCTTCCTGCGGATGAGCGTGGCGGGCCGTGCCCTCCTCGAGGAGTTGTAGCTATGGCCCGATGTGCTCTCATTCCCGTCATCTTCCCTCCCGCCGCTCCCCGGGCTCGCCGGGCGTTTTCGCTGGTCGAGCTCCTGGTGGTCGTTGCCATCATCGCCCTGCTCATCGCGATCCTCGTGCCCACGCTGAGCAGCGCCCGGGCAGCGGCGAGGCTCAGCGCCACCCAGGCGCTTCTCGCCGACATCAGCCGGGCCGGCGAGAGCTTCGCCCTCGACAATCGCCGCGCTCCCGGCATGATCCCCGACAGCGTCCTGTTCGGCAGCGCCCCTTTGGAGGGGTTCACCGCCATGGACAACGCTCTCCTGGAACTGGCGGGGGGCGGCATGCGCGTGGTCGCGGGCAACACCTCGATCCTCAACACCGTCGACGACGAGGTCCAGTTGCTCACGGATCCCGACACGAACACCGAGTACTACGCCTCGCCCACGCTCATCGGCGAAGGCAACTACCTCCAACTCGACGGCGCGAACCTGGATGTCATGAACAATGCGGATTCCGAGCTGCGCCGCATCGTTCCCGATCCCTACGAAGCGACGATCCTGCCCACCCTGGTCGACAATTTCCGCACGCCGATCCTCTTCTTCCGCCAGTCCGGGGCGCGCTTCAGCGATCCGCGCACCAGCAACTTCGAACTGGTGGGATACGAGATCGCCAGCGGCTACGAAGGCAACACTTGGTACTGGTGGGACGCCGCCCACGCGGAGGGCTTCGCCGGCGCGCCAAGCCAGGACCCCGACAGCTTCGGCAACCCGGACACCAACGGAAGCTGGTTGTACTTCAGCGGCTCGCCGGGCAGCGACACGCTCTCCGCCTACAGCGCGGTGCTGGAACATCCGACGCTGTACGAGAACACGCCGCGCGGCAAGTTCGTGGTTATCTCGGCCGGCACCGACGCGATCTACTTCAGCCGCTCGCAGTACGCGGCGACCGAAGACTGGAAGGGGCAATTCGAGTTGTATTACTCAGACGGCGATGTCGAGGAGGCGCCTGACGTCGCCACGACGTTCGACGATGTCATCGTTTCCGGCGGGGGATGATCCGCACGCGTGAGAGAGAGCGGATGAGAGCTGGAGGAGTGAGCGCCGCGGTCGAAAGATCGCGGCGCTTTTTATGAGTGGCGACTGCGCGACAGACGCAGCAGAAGTCGTGTAGTCGTCAGGCGCACTCTTGCTCCACGATCCGCCAGTAGCGCTCGCGCAGCGTCTTTGAAATGGGCCCGACGTAGCCGTCGCCGATCGCCTTGGCCTCGACCTGCACCACGGGCAGCACGCCCCAGGACGAGTTGGTCAGGAACACCTCGTCCGCTTCCAGCACGTCAGTGATGGTCAGCATCTGCTCGCCGCAGCCGATCCCCAGCCCCGCGGCGATCTCGCGCACGACGCTGCGCGTGATGCCGGGCAGTACGGCGCTGGCGAGCGTACCCTCGCCCTCATCGCCGCGGGCGATCGGTGTGAGCAGTGATCCGTCCTTCACCAGGAAGACGTTGCTCACCGAGCCGCAGGCGAGATGATTGGTGATGGTGAAATGCAGGGCCTCATCGGTCTGCTTGCTCGCCGCCTCCTGCAGGGCGAAGAGCCGCGGCCAGTAGTTCAGCGTCTTGTGACCGGCGGTGGGATCGAAGGGGTTCAGCTTGCCGTCAGCGACGACCACCCGGGCGCCCTGCTCCACCAGGCGCTGGGGGTACTGCGTGGCCGGCTGCACCTGGATCAGGATCGTCGGATCGACCGCCGGCTGGCGGCGCTGCATGAGCAGGTTCAAGTCCCCGCCGGTCAGCGTCAGCCGCACCCGCAGCGCGGGCGGCTCCTCGGCGGCGGCTGACTCCAGGTGCGCCTGCAGCGTGAGAGCGATCGCCTCGCCCAGAGGCCGCAGGTGCAGCCGCTCGGTGAGGCGCAGGGTCTGGGCGGAGCCTTCGAGGCGTTGCAGGTGGGCGTCGCGGCGGAAGACCTCTGCGCCGCGGGCGAACATGGTTTCGAAGAGGCCGACGCCATGCTGCAGGCCGGCGTCGAAGGCGGAGACGCGCGCCTCGTCGCGGGTGAAGATCGTGCCGTTGAGCCAGACCGTCATGCAGCCAGCGTAGCAGGTCGCCGCCGCAGGGGATCCCGTGCCGCCGCAGCGGCGTCCGAAGATATGCGGACGTGTCCATGCGAGCCAGGCGGTTGCGTTCGTCGCCGAGTCGGTCACAATCACCGCTTTACGTCTCTGCCCCGAGTCTGCTGTCCGCTCCCCATGCCCCGCGAACGCGCCAACAAGCTGACGATCCTGCGCCGCACAGAGGATGACGTGATCATCATCAAGCCCGCCGATCTCGCCTCCGAACGGGCGTACGGCGGCGACCAGTCGGTCGTGCACATGCTGCAGCGCGAGTTTCCCAACCATCGCGTCCGCCTGCCGCATCGACTCGACAAGGTCACGCGCGGAGTGCTGCTGGCCGCGCTGAGCGATGATGCGATCCAGT
The DNA here is from genome assembly GCA_964655955.1 of uncultured Phycisphaerales bacterium. GTDB lineage: Bacteria > Planctomycetota > Phycisphaerae > Phycisphaerales > JAGLTS01 > CAZZPX01. The sequence continues at coordinate 3,150 of CAZZPX010000058.1, forward strand.
ATTACAACAGCGAGATCCGGGCGGGCGCGTGGGACAAGTTCTATCTCGCGCGCGTGCACCAGCGCAGCAGGCGCATGATGCAGGGGCTGCTCGGCGAGCACAAGGCGTACATTCGCCGCGAGGGCGCCAAGGCGCGCATCGTGCACAGCGGCGGCAAGCCCGCGGAACTGCAGATTCTCGCCTACGAAAGCTCGCCCGCCCACTCGCACGATGTGCACCTCCTCATCGCGCTTACCACCGGGCGCTACCACCAGATCCGTTCCATGCTGGCGGAGCTGGGATCACCCCTGGTCGGCGACGATCTCTATGGCGGACCCGAGGGCAGGCTGTATCTCGAGCACGCGCTGCTGCGCTATCGCGAGGTGCGCTCGCATGAACGCCGCGCCGCCTTCGTCCGCGACGATCCGGGTCGCGAATCGGTGCACGAACGATTGCTGGATCAGCTCGAGGAGCTGTCGCAGGAACTCGACGAAGACTGGTAGGCGCGCCCGCTCACCTCAGTGTGTCGTCCGCGCCGCCCGCTCCAGCAGCCTGCACGCGAGCCGGCCGCGCTCCGGCGCAAAGTCTACGGGCGGCGGCGGCAGCGCCAGCCTGCGCCAGCCCGAACCAAGTGCCGCCTCGATCAGCTCGTCGAACGCGGCGCCCGTCGCCAGCGCTGCGTTGTTCGTAGACGCGAAGATGCGCCCGCCCGGCGCCACGACACGCGCAGCACGCTCGAACAGCTCCTTATAATCTCGCGCGGCCGAGAAGCTCCTGCCGCCCTTCCCCGCGGAGAAGCTCGGCGGATCGAGAATGACCAGATCAAAGCTGAACTTCTTCCTGCGCGCAAAATCCAGGAATTCGAGCGCGTCGACGCAGGTGAAGTAGTGTCCAGCGGGATCAAGCCCGTTGAGGGTGAAGTTGCGCTTGCCCCACTCGAGATAGCGCCTGGAGATGTCGATGCTGGTCGTCGTCGCGCCGGCGAGCGCGCAGGTGACCGAGAAACCGCAGGTGTAGGCGAACGTGTTGAGCACGCGCCTGCCCGACAGGCCTTCGGCGAGAAAACGGCGATTCTCTCGCTGATCGAGAAACAGGCCCGTCGAGAAGCCGTCGTACAGCCGCACTTCGAAGCGCGCGGCGTACTCCCGGATGACGATCGCCTCGGGCAGCGGCTCGCCGGACGCCGGCCGCGCATCCGTCAGGTGATCGTCGAACCGCCCGCCGAGGCCGGACCGATCTTTCACGAAGCGCTTCACGTACGCCGCGCGCAAGTTCAGCCGCTGTCGAACGGTCTCCGCGACCTCCTGCACGTCTATTGTTTCCGCTTCGCCTTCGTACACAATGACGACTGCGGCGTTGTCATAGCGATCGACGAACACGCCGGGAACACCTTCGAACGGGCCGGAGAGCAGGCGATACGCGGTCACGTCATCGCTCGCCAGCAGTGAGGCACGGCGATGCAGTGCGCGATCGAGTACGGCGGCAATGTCGAGTGAATGAGACATACGGAACACGAAGGCGAATCGGACGGCGTTTCTTGCGCTTCAACGCTGCGCCGGGAGCGGCTGCTTGTGCGCGAGCAGTTCCTGGAAGACGCGCTCGAACTGCGGCATCGCCCTCTCGTCGCAATAGGCTTCGTCAAAGGCGTCGCGCGCCTTGCGCCTGAGCGTCTGCAGCAGCGCCGGGTCCTGGGCCAGCCCCTTGAGAAACTGCAGCGCCTCTTCGACCTGTCCCTGCCGCAGGCTGAGGCCGCAGCCGAACTGCGCAATGCAGTCGTCGACGTTGGTGTGTTGCGGGCCGATGTAGAGGACGGGCAGGCGCATCGCCAGGTTCGCGTGCAGCTTGCTCGGACTCATCACGCCGCGCATGTCATCGCGCAGGGTAATGAGCGCGCAGCTCGCACCGGCGAGCAGGGCCGGCACATCCTTCAGATCGACGTAGTCACGCACGATCACGTTGCGCAGCGACCGGGCCGCGACCTGCTGCTCGATGTAGCCGCGCCGCGCGCCTTTGCCGTTGTAGACGAAGACGATGCTGTCATCGCCCTCCTCCTGTAATCGGGCCGCGACGTCGAGGGCCGTGTCGAACTCGTGCCCCACGCCCATGTTGCCGGAATAGAGCACGATGAGCTTGCCACTGAGGCCGCTGTCTTCGATCCAGGCAAGCGGCGGAGGCTGCAGGTCGCGCGGATAACGCTCGGCGGGCTCCCAGTTGCTGATGGCGACGGCGCGGACGGATCGCCGCGGATGCCTGTACGTGCTGAGTAGCTCCACCATCGCCGTGTCCAGCCCGATCAGGTAGTCGAGGCGGCGAAAGAGAAAGCGGTTGAGAGACCGCATGATCTTCGCGGCGATTCCACCCGGCCTGCAGTGCCCCGAACGCTCCGCGACTTCCGGATAGCAGTCCATGCACCAGATGATGAGTTTGGTGCGCGGATGCAACAGCTTGTGCAGATAGCCCGCGAGGGCGATGAAGGGCGGGGTGGTGAGGCAGATGATGATGTCCTGCCGCGGAATGCGCAGCGCCCGCCAGAACGCGCCGAGGTAGAAGAAGCCGTAGTCGATGAGGCGCCTGATGATGCTGCCCTTGCCAAGCTGCGGCGTCCAGACGCGATGAATGGTCGCGCCGAAGGCGTCGTCGTGGCGGGCGCGGGCGCGGTCGCCGGTGTACCCGCCCTGCGAAGCGATGACGGTGACCTCATCGCCCCGCTGCACGCGATCCTCGCCCAGCGACCCGCAGAGCTGCGCTGTGGGGCTGATGTCCGGCCGGTAGAACTGGTTGATGATCGTCAGGCGCATGGGTTCATCATGAAGTCGGCAGGTGCGGTCGACGTCTGAAGCGGCGTCGGCGCGGTCGCCGCCACGGAAGGAGCAAGAGAATAGCCGCTTTCCCCGAGGGAAGGGGCGATCTCATTGACGCCGCTGCATGGCGACGCGGAACGGATAGAGCGTCGCCGTCATCACGCCCCGCGCCACCGCCGGATCGCCTTCCATGAGCCGCCGAGCCTCCGCCTCGTCCGCCTCCAGAATCACGATGCCGAACGACTCGGGCCCGGTCGTGAGCGTGCGGCCGGCGAACACCACGCTGCCGCGATCGCAGAGCCGCCGCAGGTAGCGGGCGTGCTCCTCGATGATGCTGGTCTCCGCTTCGGTCGGGCCGGTCTCGAGCATGTCCGGCCGGGTCGGGCGAAGCTTGTACGCGTGTTGACTGCTCGTCTCCATCTGGACGCGCCTCCTGGGTTGCGTGCGCAGGCGATAGTATCAGGCCTCGCGCCGCCGACCCCTCGCCGCCGAGCCTCTGTAGACTGCCCGCATGGACGACAATCTGGCACAGGCGGCGATCGAAGAGATCCGGGCGGGCATGCTGGTCGGGCTGGGCACCGGTCGGGCCGCATCACGCTGCATTCGGGCGCTGGCGGCACGGGGGCTCGACGTGCGCTGCGTGGCGACCAGCACGCGCTCAGCCGAACTCGCCGCTTCGCTCGGCCTTCCTGTTGAACCGTTCGAAGCCGTTGGGCACGTGGACTTCCTCTTCGACGGCGCGGACGAGATCGACCCGCTGCTTCGCATGATTAAGGGCGCGGGGGGGGCCATGACGCGCGAGAAACTGGTCGCGCGGGCGGCGACGCGGCGAGTCTACGTCATCGACAACTCCAAACTCGTCCAGCGCCTCGGAGAGAAGAAGCCCGTCCCCGTCGAAGTGCTGGCGTTCGGCCTCGCCTCGATTCGCGCCGCCCTGGCGCAGGCGGGGCTCGACGGGCCGATCCGCACCGGCGACGACGGCAGGCGCTACCTCACCGACGAAGGCAACCCCGTCCTCGATCTGGCGCTGCCCGAGCACCTCGCGCCTGAGGCTGCGGAGGAGTTGCTCGTACGCACGCCCGGCGTGGTCGGGCACGGGCTGTTTCTCTCGGAAGCTGATGCGGTGCTGATCGAACACGCGGATGGTCGCATCGAGCGCCGCGACCGCGGTCGACGTCGCTGAACCTCACGTTCCTGCGCCGTAGTTGGCGAGGAGGATGCCCAGATCGCTCTGATCGGTGTCGCCGTCGCCGTCGACATCGCCGGCGTCGCTGATGAGGTAGGCGGCAAGCAGGATGCCCAGGTCCGCCTGATCCACGTCGCCGTCCCCGTCGAGATCACCCAGCACCGGCGGCGGGTCGAGGAAGGCGAGCGTCTCCAGCGCAGCGCGTCGTTGCTTGACGTCCAGGCTCTGCGTTTGGCGAATCTCGCCGCCCCACCAGAGCATCGGCGTCACGCGCGCGTCGGTGCCGTCCCCGGCTTCCTCGTGATGGCTGCGGAAACGCACCTCGCGCGGCGGCACGGCAAGCGAGCCGCGGCGGAACCCCGCCACCACAGTTGCCTCGTGCGCCGGTTGCCCGCCGACCGACACGGTCATCTGCAGACCCGCCGCGCCGTCGTTGTCAGTAACGCAGACGAGGACGGCTGAGCCGCGCAGCCAGTAGGTCACCGCGCTGGCGAGTCGACTGACTTCGACGCCTTCGCGAACGATCGAGGCGACGAGGCGGTTGTCCTCCGGGTCGCCGGTGTCGGCGAAGAGTTCGATGTAGTTCTCCTCATCGGCCCAGAGCGTCGCCAGCGGCCAGGAGTCGGTCGTCGACATGGCCGCGTCCCAGGAGTCGGGCGGCGTCTGAGCGGCGAGCGTGATGGTCCAGTTGCTGGTGCAGTTAAAGCCGGTAATGGCGGCCCGTTCGTCTGGACACGCCACACCGCCGTGACTCAGCGCCTCGTCCTGGGGAAGCGGGTAGTCGGCGCATCCCTTTCCTTCGACGACGAAATCGAGGGCGAGATAGAAGTCGGCATCGTCGGGGATCGTCGCCGAGGTCGTATTCACGCGCAGCAATACTCGTTTCTGCGGCGGGATCGCCGCGTCCGTCACGCCGAAGATCGGATACCAGGAGCCGACGGCGGCGTAGTACGGCCTGCGGATCAGGTGCACGTTGCCGCTCTCGTCGCGCAGTTCGATGCCGGGGTGCAGGTTGGCGGCGGGGAGGTTGTTCATGAGCCAGGCGCGCCACTGGATCGCATCGCCGGGCACAAGCTGCCCGACGTCGCCTGCATCTCCGCAGAGCCAGATGCGCGCCGCCTCCAGCGCCTCCTCGAAGCGTGAGGCGGTGATGCGATAGACCTGCCCGGTGCAGGGCGGCTGAGGATCGAGCGGTTCCCCCTGGTCGTACCAGCGCCCATCCGGGGCGCGCTGAAGCGGCACGATCGTGCCGCCCGGACCGGGCGTCACCAGGGGATGATCCACGCTTCGCTGCACGCCCCCCGCTCCCACGCGCAGCGGTTCGCCCTTGCGCAGCACAGGTATGCTGAAACGCCGCACGCCCGTGCTGCTGACGAAACTGTCGACGTAGATGTGTTCGCCGTGCAGACAGCCGCGATAGTTGCCCGTCGCGGGCGAGAACACCTGCGCCCAGTCCACGCCGTCCGGAGAATAGAGCACGCGCTTGGCCGTCGTGGGCACGGCGTCCGAGCGCGGGCTGTAGCGGGCGAAGTACGGGCCGCCGCGCTCGGGTGTGGGGGTGCGGATGAGAAACAACTCCGCCCGGGCTGTGTCGTCGGATGTCGAAAGGCCGTACACGTGCCGAGTCCGCGGGTGCGGCTGCGTCAGGTCGGAGCCGGGGATCAGCAGGATTTGTTCGCCGACGAGATCCGCGCCGACGAGCACATCGCCCGCTGCTGGACCCGGGGCGCAGCCGACGAACTGGTTGGCTTCGCGTCCGGGATCGTCGTTGGCGTAATCCGCCTCCTTGCCGTGGAATTCCTCGTCGATCGTCCACCCGGGCTGGGTGTACTCGAGGTCGCTGCGCGTCTGTCTCACGACGCGATTGTGCCACTGGCCGTCGCCGACGCTCGTCAGCACCGCCATCCCGCCCTCCGCCAGCGGCGCCGCGGCCGAGGCGTGGAAGTGCTCGTTGTACACCCCGCCTGTCTCGTACGCGACGAGTACCGGCTGCGCCGTCCAGGGCGCGCCGGCCTTCGAACGCTGCGCCGAAAAGAGATACGTCCGCCCGCCCTGCGCGCTGGGGTTGGCGCGATAGTCGGTCGCAGTGAAGAACGCGTTGAGCGGCGTCTGGCGCTGCATCGGCCACCAGTTCTGCAGGCACCACTCCCGTCCGCGCGGCCAATCCACCTCGACAGGCGAATCCTCGAAGAGCAACTCCCACGTCAATCCCGCATCCTGCGAGATCACGAACGCCATCGCGATCTCAGCCCACGGCCCGTCCGGTGGGGACTGGCCTTCGTGCACCACGCACAAGACCACGATGAGCCCGTGACATACGGCTGCGCTGACCGGCGTGTAGGCCTTGTTCGGGTAGGCGCCCTGCAGCAGATCGTCCCTGGGCGTGCCGTCGATGTGCGTGCGGTTGCGGCCGACGCCGTCCTCCTCGGCCTGCAGCAACTCCTGGTTGGCGACGGTGAAGACATCGAGGTTGCCGAACGTGCGGTCATAAAGCAGGAGCAGCGGCGTCAGTCCATCGTGGTCGAGACCGCTGCCCAGAAGGTCGGTGTGCGCCGCCGTGTCGCGCACCTGTTGAACGAGCGGCGCGGGCGCGAGGCAGAGCGGCGGCTGATAGCGCGGCTCGTCCGAGGCGATCTCCGCCAGTCCCGGCAGCACGATCGACACGCCGCGCGCGAACTCGAACTCGAGACCCGCAGACGCCTGCAGCGCGCCGTCAAAGCGGAAGCGCAGCGCCATCGGGTCGTCCCGGGCCGTCACGCGCGCCGGGGCGTCCTGCGCCGCGGAGAGCCGCGGCAGGGCGATGAAGAGCATCGCCAGCAGCAGCACGGTCGCGCTGCGAGCTTGCGCGCCGAAGCGCGCGGGCAGAGTCAGGAAGCAATGACTCGACAAGCTGGCGACGAGGTAGCGCATGTGGCCCGGAGAGGCGGCGTCGCGGAAGGGTGTGGTTGCTACATGCCGAAGCCGTAGTGACTGAGCAGAATTCCCATGTCGGCCTGGTCCGTGTCGCCATCGCCGTCGACATCGCCGCCGCCGTCGATCTCGTAGGAAGCGAGCAGGATGGCAAGATCGCTCTGGTCGACGTCGCCGTCGCCGTCGAGATCGCCGCGGCTTCGACCCTCGCCCAGGAAGTCGAGCGTTTCGAGTTGTGCGGTGCGGGCAGCGGCATCGCGGAAGACCTCCTCAGCGATCTCGCCGCCCCACCAGAGCATGGGCGACACGTGAGCCTCCATTCCATCACCCGATGTGCCGTGATGGCTGCTGAAGCGGATCTCCGTGGGTGCGACGAGCAGCGAAGCGCTGCCTCCTCCTCCGACGACTGTCGCCTCTTCCGCCCCGGCATTCGCCACAGAGAGCGTCATCTGCACGCCCGAGCCGTCGCCCGGCTCAGCCAGCGAGACGAGCAGCGCCGACCCGCGCAGCCAGTAGGTCGGCTCGCTTTCCAGGCGCGCCACCTCAATGCCCTCGCGCACGATCGAGGCGACGAGGCGGCAGTCTTCCGGATCGGCCGTAGTGGCGCTCAGTTCGATGTAATTCTCGTTGTCGCCCCAGATCGTGGCGAGCGGCCAGACGTCCGTCGTCTCGACGGTCGCGTCCCAGGCGTCCAAAGGAAGCTGCCCGGCGAGCGTCACCGTCCACTGATCGCCGCAGTCGAAGCCGACCACTGACGCGATTTCGTCCGGCGTCCATCGGCCGCTGTACTCGGGCGAATCATCGAGCGGCAAGGCGTAGTCGGCGCAGCCGACGCCCTCGACCACCGACTCAATCGCCAGGAAGAAGTCGGAGTCATCGGGAATGTCCGAAGAACTCGTGACGAGCCGCAGGTACACCTGCACGCCGTCGTTCACCGGCGCGTGGCGAATGCCGGTGATCGGGAACCAGCGATCGACGCTGGCGAAGATCGGCCGCTGAGCGACAAGCACCTGCCC
>CAZZPX010000059.1:0-10945 GCA_964655955.1 uncultured Phycisphaerales bacterium
GGACGATCTCGATGGTGTCAGCGCGGATCTCGCCGGGCTGCTCGGCCCGGGTGGTGAAGGCGTGCATGTTGGCGAGGATGAAATAGCAGTCGTACTCGTCCTGCATCTGCACGCGCTTCTCGAGGCTGCCGACCCAGTGGCCGAGGTGCAGGCGGCCGGTGGGCGTGTCGCCGGTGAGGATGCGGGGTTTCTGGCTGGCGGTGGAGTCGCTCATGGGAAGGTCGTTGTAGCGACATCGGCGGGCGAGGGGAAGCGCTGCAGCATGGTGCGGGTCATCGGCGCGGAGAAAGCCGTCAGATGAAGAGCAGAGCCGCCACATTGAGCGCGTTGAAGCCCGCGTGCATGACGATCGCGGCCGCCAGCGAGCCCGTCCGTTCGTACACCACGCCGAACCCGATGGCGAGGACGGCAAGCGGGGGCAGGGCCGCGTAGGGCACCGCCTCGAGATGCATCAGGGCGAAGAGGCACGCCGTCGCGCAGATGCCCAGGGCGCGGCTGCCGGTCGCGGCTGCGATCGCGCCTTGCAGGCCGAGGCGATACATGAACTCCTCGATGATGGGCACGAGCAGGACGACCGTACCGGCTAGCAGCACGACCCAGAGGAAGTCCTGCGGCGCGGCGTCGGCGAGCTGGCGCAGGGTCGTGTGGCTGATCTGTTCCGGCGGCTCGCCCGTCAGCGCCGTCTGGGCCCAGCCGCCCAGCATGCCCGCCACCTGCGCGACCGGCATGGTCAGCAGCAGCCCAAGCAGCCCCGCGCCAAGTGCACGCAGTGGGCGCGGCGCGGGCGGGCGGGTTGGGGGCTCACCCGATCTCGGCAACGGTGGCCCTGGTGCCGCCTGCGAATCGGTCGCGGGCCCCAGGCGCTGGCGAAGCAGATGCATCCCGTAGAGGAGCGCGAGCACGGCAACCACCTGGGAACCGGCGGTGATGATCGCAGTCTGGCGGAGTGTCAGCGGCGGCTCGGTCTGGTCAGCGGGCGCGGGAGACGTCGCCGATTCCCCGGGCGTCGCCTCAGCCGGTGGATTGACGTCTGCGACCTCCGGCGACTCCTCGACGAGCCCGGTGCCGACCGCCGCCGCAGCGGCCAGCGTAGCCCCGACGAGTTGCAGCGTCAGGGCCGCGATACAGAGCGCAAGGTAAAGGATCGGGTGCCAGCGGCGGCGCGGGGAACCGGGTCGGGAGAGCGCTCCGGGGCCGAACAGGCGGAACTTGAGCCCCACGCCGAGACTCACCAGCGCTGCCAGGCCCCAGACGATCAGCCAGGCGGGCGTCATCTGCGATCCGGCGCGGGGCAATGGCCCGGCATCGCTGGTCTGTGCTATAACCGTCGGCGCAGATCCGAGCAGCGGCAGTACAAAAGACGAGACGCGAATGAGCATTCTCGACGAGATCCTGGAGAGTACGCGCAAGCGCATCGAGGCGGCCAAGCAGCGCCTCAGCCCCGTGGATATGGCGGCGAAGGCGAAGGACGCCGAGCCCCCGCGCGACTTCTTCCAGGCACTGCAGGAGAAGACGGGGCCGGAGAGCACGGCCATCATCGCCGAGATCAAGCGGAGAAGCCCTTCCGCGGGCGAGATTCGCGCTGATTTCGATCCGGTGGCCATCGCGAAACAGTACCACGCCGGGGGGGCCGCGGCGCTGAGCTGCCTGACGGAACCGGCCTTCTTCGGGGGAGACCTGGCATACATCGAGCAGATTCGCGCCGCTGTGCCGCTCCCCGTGCTGCGCAAGGACTTCATCGTCGCCTCGTACCAGGTGAACGAAGCGCGGGCGGGGGGCGCGGATGCGATCCTGCTCATCGCGGAGTGTCTCGACGAGCAGCGCCTGGGCGTGCTGCTGGAGTTGTCCGAGTCGCTGTCGATGACGACGCTGCTGGAGACGCACGACGAGGCGAACCTCGAACTGGTGCTCGACCTGCGCGTCGAGATGCAACCGCAGCGCGTGCTCTTGGGCATCAACAACCGCGATCTGGCGACGATGAAGACGGAAATCGGTCACACGGCGAAGCTGGTGAGCAAGATCGCGGATCGCAGCCACGTCGTCTCGGAATCGGGGATTCGTACGCCGGAGGATCTGGCGTTTCTGCGCGACCTGGATGTGCACATCGCGCTCGTCGGCGAGTCGCTGATGCGCGCGGAGGATCCGGGTGCGGCGCTGAAGAGCCTGCTGTCGTAGGCGGGGTAGCAGCGGCGGCTCGGGCGCAACGAGGCGTTCAGCCGCGGGCAGTGAGAATGCGCGTGGGTTCGTTCATCAAGCCCAGTCGACGGGCAGCTGCGCGACGTGGAAGTCGAGCAGCGGATTCTCGTCAATGATGAAGGCCGCGTCGCCGTGGAACGTGCCGCCGCCGCCCGCGTAGGTGAGCGTGAGTGAATCAAGCTGATGCGCGGCAAGGCCGAAGTCGACGCCGAGGTTGTTGAGGAAGACGCGTCCGAGGTTGATGTCGCCGAGGATGTGGGCGATGACGATGGAGCCCTGGTAGGCGACATCGACGGAGGTCTGGACGGTGAGCCGGTCGAGCCGCGCAGGCACGCCGACGAGGATGTCGTCGGTGTCCTCCGCAGGCAGGCCGGCGGCGGGATCGTAGGTGTCGGCAACGCCGATCAGCACGTTGCTCGCGATCAGCGCATCTCGGAAGAACATTTGCCCGACGCTGGCGAGGGAGGTGATGGTCGAGTCGGCGGTGCGGCCGTTCACGATGAAGCGCTCGACGGCGCGGTCGTTCACGCTGGCGGGGACGAGTGTGAAGTCCAGCGTCGCACCGAGGACGTTCTCCCGGGCGAGGAAGCGATTGACGGACTCGACGGTGAAGGCGCCGGTGAGTTCAGCGCGAGCCTGCACGTTGCGCGCTGCGCCCAGCGTCAGCGAACCGGAGAGCTCTTCGAAGCGCACGTTGCGCGTGACGCCGGCGGTGAACTCGCCGCTGACATCGCCGAGTTGGACGACGCGGGTGTCCGCGAGCATGGCCGTGCCCTCGAGGTCGCCGCGCATGCGGAAGGTGCGGGTCTCGTTGGTGACGGTGAGTGCGAAGTCCTCGAGCGCATCGCCGCGGAAGTCGAACCTGCCGACTTCCTGCTGCAGGATCGACACCGGGCCGTCAACGTCCTGGCGGAACTGGATGAGGCGAGCGACGGGGATGTCGCCGTTCGCCTGGCCGGGCACGGCCGGGCCGAAGGTCGCGCCGTTGGCGGTGACCCACTCCTGACGGGCCTGGAACTGCTCGACGCCGCCCGTGAAGTTGACGCTGTCGGCATTGAAGTCGCCGCGAACGATGAAGCGATCGACGACGCCGTTCACGTTGAGTTCAGCGGTGGTGTCGACAGCTTCGAGCTGCAGCTTGACGCCTCCGGCGGGTGTGGAGCCGACCGCAAGTCCGGCAGCCTCGGCAAGCCCGCCGAACGTGGCCTGCCCGAGCAGGCCGACGAGCAGTTGTCCGTCGAAGTCTGCGACCGTGCCGCCGACGATGTAGACATCGCGCGCGTTGAGCCGACCGATCGTGTCACCGATGAGCGAGCCGACGCGAAGATGTCCATCGCCTCCCGGCCCCTGGCGGACGGTGATGTTGAGATTGCTCACTTCGCCGACCGCGATGATGTAGGCGACGTGGCCGTAGAGCGTGCCGACGATCAGTTCACCGCCGGCGTAATTGATCCGCACCTGATCGCTGTCCGGGTCGAAGAGGTCGTAGCGATTGGGAATGCTCTGCACGACGCCGTCCGGCCCGAGGTCGGGAATATTGTCGGTGGAAACGGTGAGCACGCCGAGCGTGAAGGCCTGATCCGTGGCGTTGCCGGCGAGGTCGGTGATGCGCACCGTGACATCGTGCGCGCCGGCGTCGGCGTCGGAGGTGGTCCATTCGATGATGCCGGTCTGGGGATCGACGCTCATGCCCGCGGGCGCCTGCGCGAGGCTGTAGAGAACGCCGTCGTCGCCCTCCTCGTTCGCATCGACGTCGTAGGCGTAGGTTTCGCCGACAGTGCTGAAGAGCACCGAAAGCGTCGTGATCGTGGGATCGACCGTGTCCACGGGGATCGGCGTGGGCAGCGACGCCACGCTCGTCGCATAGAGCGTCTGCTCGACGCGCAGTGTGTGCTGGCCTTCGCCAAGCACGGTGTCCGCCGTGGCGGCGTCGGTGGTCAGGCCGATGAATGTCCCGTCCGCCACGCCCTGCGCGATGAGCACGCCGTCGGCGTAGAGGGAGACGGTCGCGCCGTCGACGACGTCGTTGATCCAGAAGTTGAGCGGCTCGCCCACGGCATTGTTGAAGCTGGTGACGTCGTCCGAGTCGCTCGAACCGGTGTCGAAGGCGGGAGCGAGATCTGGCGCAGCGGGCGCGGCGATGGGCGCGGCGCCCTCGTTGAGGAGCACGCGGAGCCGATTGGTGCTGAGCAGCGACACGACGTCGACCATGCCATCACCGTTGACGTCGGCGGCGGCGAGGGCGATGGGGCCGCCGATGATGTTCAGGTCGTAGGGCGCGTCCACGCCGCCCAGCGCGTCGTTGGTGAGAATCGTGGCGATGCTGTTGGACTCGGCGGCGAGCACGTCGACGGGTCCGTCGCCGTCGAAGTCGCCGGTGGCCAGCAGGTTTACGCCCCGGCCGATGTCGTACAGATCGGCCTGCGCGAAGGAACCCGCGCCGTCGTTGAGCAGGATCGCGATGCCCCGGTTGTCATCGCTGTTGGCGGTGACGATGTCCAGGTAGCCGTCGTTGTCGAAGTCGACGAAAGCGAGATCGAAGGGATGGTCCGCGACGTCGAGACTCTGGCTCAGCGCCAGCGTGCCGCCGTCGTTGGTCAGCACCTGCACGGCGTCGAAGGCCTGGCTGGCGACGACGACGTCGACGTCGCCGTCCCGGTCGAAGTCGCCGGCGTCGAGGCCGCGCGGCAAGCTCCCGCCGCCCGTGCTGACGCTGACCGCGTCCTGGAAGCCGATGCCTCCGGTATTGAGGAGCACGGAAACGTCATGGCTGTTGGGGTTGGAGACGACCAGATCCGGGCCGGCGATGCCGTCGATGTCGGCGACGACGAGCGCGAGTGGGCCCGAGCCGGCTGCGTAATTGAGCGGCTGGGTGAAGTTGCCCGCGCCTGTGCCGTACATGATCGAGACGTCGTCGCTGCCGAAGTTCGCGGTGGCGAGATCGAGATGGCCGTCCCGATTGAGATCGGCGGCAAGCAGGGCGCGCGGCGAGGCGCCGACGTTGTAGAACTCGCCGGGAGTGAACGTGCCGTCGCCGTCGCTCAGGTAGATCATGACGCTGCCCAGCACGAAGGAGACGGCGACGTCGTCGAGGCCGTCCTCGTTGAAGTCGCCGGTTGCGATGTCCCACGTCGCACCCGGGAGGTCCTGCGTCGCCGCATCGCCGAACGCCAGCAGATGGTCGGCGATGAGCGTGAAGTCCTGCGTGCCCACGTTGCCCGCGGTGTCGGTGGCGGTGAGCGTCACGTCGTTCTCGCCGAAGTCCTCGACCTGCGCCGTCCAGGTGAGCTGGCCGGTGAGCGGATCGATCGTCATGCCGGCAGGCCCCGCGTCAAGCCCGTAGCGCAGGCCGTCGTCGACGTCCTCATTCGTCTCCGCGTCGTAGGTGTAGACGGGACCGATGGGCACGTAGATCTGCGGTGAAGAGGTGAACTGCGGCACGGTGGTGTCGATGGTGACGGCGAGGGGCGCGGAGCGGGCGCTCTCTTCGCCGCCTCCGTCCACGTAGGCGGCCGACACGAGGTGCACGCCGTCGGCAAGCTCGCCCACATTCGTCGTGACCTGCGCGACGCCGCCCTGTGCCTCGCCCTCGCCGATGAGGGTCGAGCCGAGATAGAGGCGCACGGTCGAGCCGTCAGGCGCGCCGGCGACCGTGAACTGCAGATCGACGTTGACGCTGGTGATGTCGTCGCTGTCGCTCAAGCCGAGATCGGAGACCGAGGCGAGATCGGGCGTCGCGGGCGCGGTCGGCGGGGCCGGGGTGAGATTCTCGTAGTAGGAGAGGCCGTGCACCGCGAAGTCGGCGCTGACGAGATCGACATCGCCGTCCTGGTCATAGTCGCCCCAGGTGAAGAGCACCGGCACGCCCGCGAGAGGAGCCAGCGTGGTGTCGAGTGCGAAGCCGCCGCCGCCGTCACCCGCGAGGACGGCCGTGCTGCCCGTATTGAGGAGCAGGGCGAGGTCGGCGAGGCGATCGCCGTTGAAGTCGGCCGCGAGGACGGAGACAACGGGGTTGGGCACGTCGAGGTGGTCGAGTTGCGAGAACTCGCCCTCGCCGTCGTTGATCAGCACGGAGAGGCTGTCGATGCCGACGGCGCCGCTGGCGACGGCTGCGAGGTCCAGGTCGCCGTCGAGATCGAGGTCGAGGGCGACGACGTCCGTCGGGTCGGTGGCCACGCCGAAGGACGCCGCCGGGCCGAACGTGCCGTCGCCGTCATTCAGACTGATCCGCACGGTGTCGTTGCTGAAGACGGTGTAGATGAGATCGACGCCGTTCTGTCCGTCGAGGTCGACCAGATGCACGCTGGAGACATTGACGCCGAGGTTGACGCCGGTGAAGTCCTGGAAGGTGCCGTCCCCGTTACCCAGCAGTGTGGCAATCAGGCCCGTCGCGCCGGAGTTGGCGACGAGATCGAGCGCGCCGTCCTGATTGACATCGCCGATGGCGAGCGAGGTCGCCTGCGCGATGAGGCCGTAGTGCGTCGCGGCTGCGAACGTGCCGTCCCCGTTGCCCAGGAGGATCGACACGTCATCCGTGCCGGTGTTGACGACCGCAAGATCCTGGTCGCCGTCACCGTCCAGGTCGGCGGCGTGAATCTCCTTGGGGAGCGTGTGGGCGGCGAACTCGCCGTTGGTGATGAAGCCCCCCGCGCCATCTCCCAGGAGAATCTCCACGAAACCGTCCGCGGAGGTGACCGCGAGATCGAGATTGCCGTCATCATCGAAGTCGGCGGTGGTGACGCCCCAGGAGAACTCCTCCGTCGCGATCGCCACGGGCGTCTCGAAATCAATCACGCTCGTGAGCAGGCGGCGAGCTTCGAGCGGCTCGATGTGCGAGCGCGCCCCGGCCGACCATCCGCCGATTCCCCGGCGCGAGCGCGCCTGGCCGGCCGGCCCGAGAACCTGTGTCGCCTGACGATTGCGGGAAAGTGCGTCGCGCCTCTGGAACATCTGCCTGCCCCTTTGCTGGAACGGGAACCCGTGGTGCTGACCGTGGTGCGGCTGAATCCGCACAGGCCTCCCAAGGTACCCGTTGCGGCCGATCCCGGCCAGGGGTCGAGCCGCTTCCGGCTGGTGCCGAGCGATACGAAAAGCCCCGCCTCCTCAGCAGTACGAACCACGTCTGGGGCCAACGCCGAAGCGCGTGTGAGCGAAACGATCACCCGCCCAGCTTCTTGCGCAATTGATCGAGCACATCGACCGGCGAGGCGTCCTTCAGCTTCCGCTCGATCTCATCCGGCAGCCGCTCCATCTCAAGCTGCACGCCGTCGAGATTGAATCGAAGATCCTTGATCTGTCCGGCGATGGAGACGGGCACGCCCAGGTCATCGGGAAGCAGGTCGCGCAGCAGCGGCAGGTTGCCTATCTCGCCGCGCAGGTTGGAACTCAGTTCTTCGAGCGGCACCTCGGTGTTGAGTTTCACGCCGATCGCCGACTGCTCGCCGCGAAGCTGCGTCAGGTCGATGTCCGCGCCGAAGAGCATCCGAAAGCTGCCGATCTCGACCGGAAAACCGCTGTAGCGCAGCACGCCGTTGTCGATCGCGATGTCGATCGGCGGCAGATCTTGGCGTATGTGCATGTCGGCGTCACTGTTCAGTCGCGCCAGGAATGATGGAATGACCTCGTCGAACGGCTCGCGCAGCACGTAGGTCGCCTCGCCGAGATCGAGGTGAAACTGCCCGTTCAGCTTGCGCACGTCGCCGTCCAGCGGGAAGCGAAAGTTCGTCAGCCGCAGCAGCGCCGGCGCATCCGTCGCCTGCGACTGCAGGCCGTACATGGGGAACAGCACCTGCAGCACCATGGCGTCGAACGCCTCGGAGACGCGCACCGAAGTCTGCAGCGGCTGCGTCAGCTGCAGCGCGCCGTCGCGCGACTCTCCATGCAGCGTGAACTGCGTGTTGGGAGCGTCGAACTGCGCGGTCAGCGAGCCCGACTCGCGCGAGAAGGCGTTGAGTTCGACGTCGGCCGTGGCGCTCGCACCCAGCGACGCCTGCAGTACGCCGTTCAACTCCGCCAGGCTGTCCACCAGCGCCACCGGAAGCTCCTCCACACGCAGCGAGCCGTCGAGTTGCGCTTGCGCGGGCGTCAGCCCCGCTTCGGCGTCGAGCAGGCCGGCGACGGCGAGATGCACGTCGATGGCCGGCTTCGCCGCGCCGGCGGCCTGCCCCAGGCCAAACCCGGTCAGGTCGGCGAGCAGGCGCTGTACCGTGCCGCCGCTCGCTTCCGTGGCGAACTTCAAGGTGAGGTCGCGATAGGAGAAGGGCGCTTCGTCCGCAGTTCGGCCGCGCACCTGGTCGGCGGTGGCGCTGAGATCGACGGCGAGCGCGGTCGGGTCGAACGGCTTGGCCAGGTTCAGCTTGAGCGCCTTGACGGTCAGGGCCGCCGTCGTAGCGCGGTCGAAGACAAGCGGCGGCGCGGCGGCATCGGCCGGCCTGTCCTTCCCCCCCTGCGGCGTTCGCGGCGTGAGCGCCGCCGCCAGCGCGTCGGTCAGCACCTCCGGCGCCACGATCACCGAGAGCGATGCCGGCTGCGACAACTCGAGGATGTTCGCCTCGATAGCCCCCGCAAGTCTCCCCTGCAAGCGCTTGAGATTCAGTTCCGCATTGATGATCTGTCGGTCGCCGCTGCGGCTCAGGGAGGCAGCGACCTCGCCGCTCGGTCCCAGGAATCCGACGAGCGAGCCGCGCTCTCGTTTGAGCAGACCTTCCCACTGCGCGACATTGAGGTTCCTAACCGACACCTGCGCCTGGGGCGCGTCGAGCAGCGAGGAGAGCGTCACCTCGACGAACGCCAGAGCCGTCTCGCTTGCCGGACGCTGCAGCGCCGCAGCCACCTTGAGGTTCGGCTGCGGCTTCTGCTCGGCGAAGGTCACATCCGCGTCGATCCGCACGCGCGCCAGTCCCAGCGGCTCCATGTCGGCGGGCAGACCCGCTACGCGAAAGGGGCTCGGCGTGATCACCGTCGCGCGCAGCGGCGGGCGCTCTTGCGACTCGCCCAGCGGCAGACGCCAGGGCTGCACCGCCACCTCCACCTGCACCGGATCGAGCAGGCTGAGCTGGCGCGGCGACCACTGTTCCGCTTCGCCCATCGCGGCGACGTCCGCAGCCGCTTCCATCGCCTCCTCGCCCGCCTGCGGCACGTACGCCGCCATCAACGCCGAAAGCGCCTGCTGCGGCACGGTTGCGCGCAGAGACACTGCCTCGGTCGCAATGGCGTCCTTGCTCAGTTGCCCTGCAATCGAACCGGAGAGCGTCTGCGAGTCAAGCTGCGTCGACACGGCCAGCGCCGCAGCGCGCGGCTCTGCGCGCAGCCCCAGCGTCAAGGGACCAGCGATCAGATCGTCGAGCGGCAACCCACCCGCCATGCCTGCAAGCAGCGGCCGCACGTCCACGCCGCTGAGGCGCATCTCGCCCGCCGGTCGCATGTCGAGCAGGCGCTGCTGCCATGGCTGCGCCGCGGCGGCGGCGCCGAAGGGATCGTCGACGGTGAACGCGCCGTCGAGCGTGCCTGTCTCCTCGCCCACGGCGAGCGAGCCGCTGAGCCGCAGCCGCTGCTGTTTCGCCTGGTCCGTCTGGCTCAGCGACAGCGTCAGGGTGGGCACGCCGAGGGCCGCACCGTCCTGCCGGTTCAGGCGCAGGTTCGCCAGCGTCGCCGTCGCGCCGAGGCGGGCCGTGTCGGCGGCGGCGGCAAAGTCGACGGGAATGTCGAACGATTCGAGGGCGAGTTCAAACGTGCCCGACTGCGCCACTCGCCACCCCTGCTCCGCCGGAAGATACGCCTCCAGCAGTGCTGCGGGCATGCCGAACCGCACCCGCGCCGGGGCGGTGCTGCGCACGCGCTCGCCGGTGAGGACCGCCGCCGCGCTCGCCTCCAGGTGCTCCGCCTGAATGGTGAGGGTCACGTCGGCATCGGCATCTGCCTGCGCGACCTTGCGGTTTGCCCGCAGCGACAACTCGAGCGTCGGCCCGATGTCGCGACCGGCGTCGATGCCCAGTCCCGCGAGCAGCGGCTGCAGGATCGACGTGGGAAGCTCGCGCAGCGCCGCTTCGCCTTGCGCCAGCGCCTGCGCCGGGGCCAGCCCGCCTTGATCATTCAGCAGGTTGGTGAGTGAGACGTTGACGTCGATCTCGCCCGGCTGGGCTCCATCCGCGGCGACAGCGCCGCTGGCAACCACGCGTACGCCGTCGGCGAGCGCGTCAGTCGACACCTCCGCGTGCAGGCCGCCCATCGAGAGGCGCTCGACCGCCTCGGTCCCGGTGGTGAGTTCGACGGGCTCGAGATCGAAGACGACCGCGGCGCGCGCTGCGCGCAAATCCAGCGGCTTGCCCAGTTCATAAGGCACGGAGGTGTTGCGCACGGCAAGCGTCATGCCGGGCGCGTTGCCGTTCAACCGCAACGGCTGCTCGGTCGCCAGCGCGCGCAGCACTTCTTCGCGCAGAGCCGTGCGCACGAGCAGCAACTCATCGCCGCTCGCCGTCTGTATGACGCCGTCCTGCCAGGCAAAGTTGAGGTTGCTGGTCAGGCCCGGGCCGGTGAGCGAGCCGGTGGCGATTGCGTCGCCCATGCCGCCCTTCACGTCGAACTGGAGCGCCAGCATCTGCCCCGTCACTGCGGACACGAGGCCTTTCGCCCCGGCGAGGGAATCGACGAGCGCTGCGGGCACATCCGTGGCGGTGACGGCCATCTCCAGCCGCACATCGCCCGGGTGCAGAATGCCGTCGACTCCCGCGAACGTGGTGGTCTTCCCGGT
>CAZZPX010000060.1:0-5431 GCA_964655955.1 uncultured Phycisphaerales bacterium
CTCCTGGTTGCCGGCGCCGGGGATCTGCGCGAAGGTCATGAAGCGAAGATTCCCGATATTGGCCTGGCTGGCGGCGGCGATGGTGATCTGCTTGCTCACCGTCTCGGTCGCGCCGGGAGCAATCGTAATGCTGCCCATGTTGTGGCCGCTCATCACGCAGTAGCAGTACTTCGTGCTCGAAGAGGGATAGTCATCGAGCGTCTCCACGATCTGGACCTCGAGCGTGATCGGTGCCGCGCCTTCGTTGGTGTAGGACGCATCGACCTGGTACGTGTTGCCGCCGGCGTGACTCACGACGATATCGGGCGCGATCTCGGTGGCTACGCCCATGCGCCAGTTGTAGTCGCTGAGGTAGGTGCTGTACGCCTGGGCGGTGTTGCTGGCTCCCACGCGATCGCGCACGCCGTCCACCACGACGTGGGGGATGCCTGACACGCCGTACTTGTTCGCGCGAATATTGCCCCAACTGGTCGTGTAATCGTCGCTGACGTGCGCCTGCAGAACGACCACCGTGTCCGGGTAGTTGTCCAGCATCATGTTCAGCGCCTGGCCGGCGTAGGTGCAGTAAGTGCACCAGGTGGCGGTGAAGTGCTCGTAGACGACGCAGCGCTCGGCGCCGTACGTCGACGCGGCCCCGGCCAGCGCCAGGCTCGCCGCCGCCACGTGGGTCAGTCGTGCTCGCTTCATGGTCTTCATTCTCCTCGGGTCTGGGTATGTGATCGGCCTCGGGCCCTGTCGAGTGCGCTCGAACAAACCAGGGTCGGCTGAATAAGAGACTTGGATGAACGGCTTTGGCGAAATCGCCCCTCGGACGGGACGCTTTCTCGGACGCTGCAGGCACGCGGCCGGCCATCCAACGCGGCCAGGGCCCGCCTCACCTGCACGCGCTGTCGCGACTGCCGCAACTTCACCGATGCCGTCTCCCTGGCGACATGGCGCCAGCTACTTCTTAAAAAGCACACAGGGAGCCGGCCCCAGCAGGACCGACCCGGCCGCAGAATCACGGCGCAGCGGCTGTCCGAGCGATTTCGGACTCCGCAGGTCAACTCTACCCGATTTTGGCCGCAAGGGAAGCGGCGATCACTGAAACGGGGCGGCGAGGCGCGCAATCGCCGCTCCGACGTGTTCGAATCCGCCGCCCGGTCGCGCTATCCTTCCCCAGTCGCCGCGTCCGCCGCCAATCCGCCGCTCACCGGGAACCCAGACAGCCCGGCCTGCGGATAAGAGAGCGCCAGGGACCGCCGCCTCCCGCAGCGAGGCAGGCAGCCCGCACGCGGCCAGACCGACCCACCACACCGCCCTCGTGGCCGAACCTCAGACTGAGAGAGCCCATGATGTCTACGAAAGTCCTACGCTCGCGCGGTTTCACACTGATCGAACTGCTCGTGGTGGTGGCGATTATCGCCCTCCTGATCGGTATTCTCCTGCCTGCGCTCGGCAAGGCCCGCGACAGCGCCCGCAAGACCCGCTCGCTCGCCAACATGCGCACGCACGGCCAGATCCTCGCCATCTACGCCAACGAGAACAACGGCGA
The DNA here is from genome assembly GCA_964655955.1 of uncultured Phycisphaerales bacterium. Classification (GTDB taxonomy): domain Bacteria; phylum Planctomycetota; class Phycisphaerae; order Phycisphaerales; family JAGLTS01; genus CAZZPX01. The sequence goes on from CAZZPX010000060.1 coordinate 1,535, forward strand.
GCTGCTCAATCCCTTCGACGCGCCGGGGCGCGGCAAGGTGGTGTACCGCGTGCGGCCGGCGTGGTCACAGGGCTTCTACGAGATGTACGGCGACGCCTACAGCTACCACTGGGGCCCGCTGGCGCGCGAGTACTACGCTGACCAGAAGGAGTCGGATGTCTTCGCCGCGCCCAACGACTACGAGACGCTGCAGACGATCGAGGACCAGTTGCAGGATGGCAACATCAACAACTGGGTGAACGACATCTCGTACTGGTACAGCCCCACGATGTACTACAACCCGATCCGCTTCGCCGATCTGACCGGCGGGAGGAGCCAGTACGACGGTGATTTCGCCCGCCTCCGCCGCAACGCTTTCGACGACATCGTCTTCCCCAGCCAGAAGATCACCGTGCTGGAGAAGCAGGATTTCGGCACGGACCTCAAGCTGCTCTTCACGCACCCGGACGCCTCGGTCGCCATGGTCGCCGGGGACGGCTCGGGCGTGACCTCGAGCAACAACGTGCTGACGCAGAAGGTGCTGCAGGACCAGGACCTGATGCCGTCGGGCGGCAACTGGGCGGATCCCGAGGGACTCGACAAGTACAACATGACCAACGACGCCTCTCCGACGGAGCTGCTCGAGGACCAGCAGGATCTCTATCCGGCCTTCTACATGTGGACGCGGGAAGGCGTGCGCGGGCGCGACCTGTTCTAGGGGCGGCAGGCGAGGCAGACCCACCGAGACGGGCGGCGCGGCGGCGTCGCCTGCGCTCCTGACCCCCCTGTTCAGGTTTCCCCTCCGATCGGGCAAGCTGGTCTTGGCGATCTGCGGATCCGTGGTATACTCCTGACGTGAGCGGCGATCCCCGGCGACCGACGCAGGACGATCGCACTCATTTCGGGCCTCCCGGCTCGTTTTTCGAAACCATCCGCTCTTCTGCTGCGGATGGCCTCAAGAAGCAGAGGCGGCTCCGCGCTCGCCGCGCCGCCACAGGAGAGTTCCTGCCGCGCGCAGACATCACCCCAACCTCGCCAGCGTAAAGAGACATGACCATGGCCAGAAAAGTTCGGCGTCCATTCGGTTTCACGCTCATCGAGCTGCTCGTCGTCGTCGCCATCATCGCCCTGCTGATCGGCATCCTCCTGCCCGCACTGGGCAAGGCCCGCGACAGCGCCCGCAAGACCCGCTCACTGGCCAACATCAAGACGCACGGCCAGATCCTGGCGGTCTACGCCAACGAGAACAACGGCGAGCTGCTCAATCCCTTCGACGCGCCCTCCACGTACCAGGTGGTCTACCAGGTCTGCCCGCCCTGGTCGCAGGGATGCTGGCTGATGAAGGGCGACGGCTACACCTACCACTGGGGCCCTCTGGCGCGCGAGTACTACGCCGACCAGAAGGAGTCCGACGTCTTCATCGCCCCCAACGATCCCGAGACGATCGACAGCATCCAGGACCTCATCGACCAGGGCCAGATCAACAACTGGGTGGCCGACATCTCGTACTGGTACAGCACGACGATGTTCTACAACCCCGGCCGGTTCTACGATCGAGACAGCGGTGCAGCAGCAAGCTCCGGCCTCGACCAGGTGCGGCTCCGTCGCAACGCCTTTGACGACATCCAGTACCCCAGCCAGAAGATCACCTTCTTCGAGAAGCAGGACTTCGGCACGTCGAGCAAGCTGCTCTTCTCCCACCCCGACGCCAGCGTCGCCCTCATCGCGGCGGACGGCTCGGGCAGCTTCTCCAGCAACAACATCCTCACCCAGAAGGTGCTGCAGGACGACGACCTGATGCCCTCCGGCGGCAACTGGGCGGATCCCTGGGGCCTGGACCAGTACCACATGAACAACGACGACTCGCCCACCGAGTTGCTCGAGGATCAGCAGTACATGTATCCGGCGTTCTACATCTGGACGCGCAAGGGCATCCACGGCCGCGACCTGCTCTGAGCGCTTCGCACGCGACGAGCACGACCTGAGTTTGCCAGGGCGGCTCCCCGGAGCCGCCCTTCTCTGTGCGCCCCGGCGACGCGCGCACGACACTGCACTGACTGACGCGGGGCGGGGGGTCCGCTATAATCGTCGCTTCGTCAAATTCGGGGAGCGTAGCTCAGTCGGTAGAGCAGCGGCCTTTTAAGCCGTTGGTCCTGGGTTCGAGTCCCAGCGCTCCCACTGCACAGCACACGCTCGTATCGCGCAGGCAAGGGAGTGCGGCAGCGAGGATGTTGGTACTACACGGCAATTGGTCGCGCGAGCGCCTGCACATCTGGGCGGAGGCGTCGGAGCGGCTGGAATCGGCCGCCGAGAGCGGCGCCGACGCCGCCCCGCGGCATTCCTTCGCGGCGGATGCGGCGCGCGTGCAGGAGGCGCTGGCGGCGCTGGGCGTCGCGGGCGCTGACGCGGAGCCCGACCGCCTCGAGATCGAGCTGCCCGCCCGCGCGGCCCTGCCCGTGGCCAGCCCCAGCCTGGCACACGCCGCGGGACTGGCCGCCTCCGTGGGCACGCGCCTGGCCACGCCGACGCTGGGGCGCTTCAGCGTCGAGACCGTCGCCATTCCGCCCAGCCGCGTGATTGCCGCCCTCGCCAGGCTGGACGACGCCGAGGAATCGCGCGACCTGCGCCTGGGGGCGTCGCTCTACTTCTGGTGCGTCGCCGGCCGGCTGGCGCACGCCCTGCTCACCCACCAGCGCTTCGTTCCCATGCTCCTGCAGACGGCGCGGGGCGAACTCGAGGCGGCGTGGCAGCCGTGGCTCGTCGCCGACGAGTCCATCGAGCAGGTCGCGGCGCTGCTGCGCTCGATGCCCGGGGCGGCGCGGGCGGCGGTCGACGACCACGAGCACGACGCCTGGTCGATTGTCGAGTCCTTCCTCGAAGCCGTGGTCGACGCGGGGGTGCGGCAGAGCCTGCGCGCCGAGCGCATGCACGAAGCGATCGAAGGGCGCGACGCCCGCACCGACGGGCACGTCGCCTGGCTCTCCGGCCTGCTCGATGCGCCGCGCGCCATCCCCATGAACGGCAGCACCACGCAGATGGTGCGCACGGTGCGGCACTGGATCGCGCAGCTCGACGAGCACGGGGCGGACTCCGCCTTCCGTCTCTGCCTGCGCCTGCACGAGCCCGCCGCCCCCAAGCTGGGCGATCTCGAAGCGCCCGGCGACAACGTTACCTGGGAAGTGACTTTCAGCCTGCAATCCGCCGAGCACGCCGGCACGGAACTGCCCGCCGAGGAAATCTGGGCCGGCCCCACCGACGCCATCATCGTGGACGGGCACCGCCTGGATCAGCCGCAGGAACTGCTCCTGGCGGAACTCGGGCGGGCGTCGCGGGTCTGGCCGCGGCTCGAGGAAGCGCTGGAGGAGAGTTCGCCCCAGTCGATCTCGCTGACCACGCGCGAGGCGTACCAGTTCCTGCGCGAGTTCCGTCTGCTGCTGCGCGAGTCGGACATCGCCGTGGATCAGCCGGGCTGGTGGGAGAATCCGGCGGCGCGGCTCGGGGCGCGGCTGATCATCGACAGCGACGAGGCCGCTCCCGACGAAGCCGAGGCAACGGGCGCGGCGAGCGCCTCATCAGCGCACCTCGGCCTGCAGGCGCTGGTGCGGTACAGTTGGCAGATCGCCCTGGGGGATCACATTCTGACGCTCAAGGAGTTCGAGACGCTGGCGACGCAGGGCGCGCCGCTGGTGCGCGCGGGGGACAAATGGGTCGAGATCCGCCCCGACGACATGGAACGGGCGGTGAAGTTCATCGGCGACAACCCCGGCGGGGAAACGACGGTGATCGAGGCGATTCGCCTCGCCTATGCCTCCGATGCGGGCAAGACCGGCCTGCCGGTCATGGGATTGAGCGCCCGCGGCTGGGTGGGCAAGCTCTTCGGCGAGGACGCCGCCGCCCAGATCACCATGCTCGACACGC
>CAZZPX010000060.1:5441-10917 GCA_964655955.1 uncultured Phycisphaerales bacterium
ATTCAAGGGCGAGCTGCGCCCCTACCAGGAGAAGGGGCTGAGCTGGCTGGCGTTTCTCGATCAACTCGGCTTCGGGGCCTGCCTCGCCGACGACATGGGCCTGGGCAAGACGATTCAACTGCTCGCCCTCGTGCTGCACGAGCGCGAGAAGCTGGGGATCACCAGCAACGCCGAAGCGCAGCACGAGCGCACCCGCGGGCGGCTCAAGCCGAACCTTCTGATCGTGCCCATGTCGGTGGTGAGCAACTGGCTGCGTGAGACGAAGCGCTTTGCGCCGTCGCTGCAGGTGCTGGTGCATCACGGCGCGGAGCGTCTGAGCGGAGCCGCCTTCGCGACCGCCGCTGTCGATCGCGACCTGGTCATTACCACCTACGCGCTCGCCCATCGCGACGCGGCCCACCTGCAGCAGGTCGAATGGGGCCGCGTCATCCTCGACGAGGCCCAGAACATCAAGAACCCGCAGAGCAAGCAATCGGGCGCGATTCGCGGCTTCAGCGCCGAGCGCCGCATCGCCCTCACCGGCACGCCCGTGGAGAATCGCCTGCAGGAACTCTGGTCGATCATCGACTTCTGCAACCCGGGATACCTGGGCAAGCTCGGCGACTTCCGCCGCCGCTTCGCCATCCCCATCGAGCGCTACCGCAAACAGGAGTTGGCAGCGCGGCTGCGCGGAATGGTGCGGCCGTTCGTATTGCGCCGCCTCAAAACCGACCCGACCGTGATCGCGGATCTCCCCGACAAGATCGAGGCCAAGGAGTTCGTCCAACTCACCAGCGAGCAGGCCAAACTCTACGAGCAGACGGTCGAGCAGATGCTCGGCGACGTGGATCGCTCGCAGGGCATCCGCCGCCGCGGCATTGTTCTCGCCACGCTCATCAAGCTCAAGCAGATCTGCAACCACCCGGCGCAGCTCTTCAAACAGACGGCGCATGGGACGGCGATCGATTCGAGCATGCTGCACACCGGCCCGCCGCCCAAGGTGATGCGCTCCGGCAAGTGCGTGCGCATCTGCGAGATGCTCGAAGAACTCATCGCCGAGGGCGACCAGGCGCTGGTCTTCACGCAGTTTCGCCAGATGGGGCACCTGCTCGCCGCCATGATCCGCCATCAGCTCGATCGCGAGGTGCTCTTCCTGCACGGCGGCGTGCCCGCCAAGAAGCGCGAGGAGATGATCGACCGCTTCCAGGCGAAGGACGGCACGACGCCCGTCTTCATCCTCAGCCTCAAGGCGGGCGGCTTCGGCCTGAACCTCACGGCGGCAAACCACGTCTTCCACTTCGATCGCTGGTGGAACCCCGCCGTCGAAAACCAGGCGACCGACCGCGCCTTCCGCATCGGCCAGACGCAGACCGTCTTCGTGCACAAGTTCATCTGCGCCGGCACGCTCGAAGAGCGCATCGATCACATGATCGAGCAGAAGCTGGAGCTGGCGCAGACGATCGTCGGCTCGGGCGAGGACTGGCTCACCGAACTGAGCACCGACGAGCTGCGCGACATGCTGCGCCTGCGTCCCGAGGCGGTCAGCAGCGACATGGAGAGTGAGACGTGAACGAGAGGCGGCAGTACAACCAGCGCGCGCGTCAGCAACAGGCGGCTGGCCCGGTGAAGCCGCGGCGCGTGCGGCAGGGGCTGCGTCTGCGCCGCAAGGAGGGAGCGGTGGCGGAGTCGTGGGTGGCGCTGGCGTGGTTCGCGCGGGTGGAGGGACTGGCGGAAGAGAAGCAGCGGGCGGAGGGGCTGAGCTACGCGCGCGGCGGGCAGACGACCAGGCTGACGGCGGCGCCCGGCGAGGTGCGCGCCTCGGTCGTGGGTCGCCAGCCGGGCGCCTACGACGTGCGCATCCGCGTGCGGCAGTTCCCGGCGGACCTGTGGAGCCGCGTCGTGTCGACGATGGGCAGCCAGGCGCTGTACGCGGCGAAGCTGCTGGCGGGACAGCTCCCGCAGTCCGTCGAGCGCGTCTTCGCCGACGTGGGCGAGACGCTCGTGCCGACCGGCGAGGATCTGGATCTGAGCTGCACCTGCGATGTCGAGGACCCCTGCTGCAAGCACATCGTCTGCGTCGCGGCCCTGCTGGCCGAGCAACTCGATGGTGATCCGTTCCTGCTCTTCACGCTGCGCGGCCTGGACGGCGAATCGTTCCTCGAACGCCTGCAGCGCCAGCGGGCGATGGAGCAGAAGCAGGGTCGGCCGGTGCCGGCGTACACGCACTCGCCGCCCCAGGGCGCTTCGGGGGCAGCGACGGACCTGCCGACGAATGTCGAGGAGTTCTGGACGGCGGGCGCGGAACTGGCGGAGATCACCGCCGAGCCCGGCCCGCCGCGCGTCGAGCACGCCCTGCTGCGGCGCCTGGGTCCCGCGCCCTTCAAGGACAGCCGCTTCCCCTTCGTCGGCCTGCTGGCGACGTGTTACGACACGGCGAGCAAGCACGCCCTCGAGAAGCTCGCGACAGGCGACGCCGACGTCGTGCCGCAGCCGGCAGCCGACGAGCGTGCCCGCGATGAATGAGGGCGTTGCACGGCGAATGAGCCGCGGCGACGACAAGTTTGAGGCGGGGACGATGAATGGGAATCGGGAAGCTGCAAAGCAAAGCAGGTTAAGCGCGCGGGGGTGCGCTCAAGGATCGCAGCCGTCCCCGCAGGTATCTCGCACCGCGTACGAGCCCCTCGAACCATGTCCGAGCTGCTCTGTAGAAAACCTGCCGATGCGAGGCGCATGTGCGGTAGCGCGATGCGGCGAGACCAGTTGCATCATCAAGGATGCAAACCAGTCGATCGCCATGGATGGTGATGCGGCAGAGAACCGGGACAGCACATAACCGGGACTGTCCCGGTTTACTTCCGGTTTACTTCATAGGATTCGTCAGACGGCGAGCTCAGGCGCCGCGGCCGTAGTTGGCGAGAAGGATGCCGAGATCCGCTTGATCAGTATCGCCGTCGCCGTCGAGATCGCCGTTGCCGTTGATCAGGTACGCGGCGAGGAGGATGCCGAGATCCAACTGGTCCACGTCGCCGTCACCGTCGAGATCGCCCGCCCAGACAATCGTTGCCAACCAATCCTTGACGCTGGGGTCCGTCAGATCGATGGCGGCCGTGCCAAAGTAGGGAACGCCTCCATTCTGCGAAGCAAATCCGTAGTAGGGGAGATTCTGGTTGGTCGAGAAAAAGGCCGAAGTCACACCGACGAGTTCGCCGTCAATAAACCACCCGCCGCCGGAGTCTCCGCCGACGGCAACCGCGCACCCGTCTTCCACAAGATAAGACATCAGATGGGGCACATCGGAGTTCGGGTCACGCCACTTGAAATCCAGCGCGGAGTTGGCCTTGCGGCGTGTCGAGTCGCGCGTCGGATCTATGTCATAGCCGTCCCCGGCGGCGTTGACCCACCCCGTGCCCCCATATCCGACCATCGTCAGAGTTGCTCCGACCGTCGATGAATCGGCGATCCTAATCCACGTGGGCAGATCCTCGCCGAACTCCAATACGGAGAGATCGTAGACAGGATGGTTGTGACGTTGAATCCAGGTGTGCATCTCTCCCGCGACCGTGAACCGCGTACCTCCCACGTGCCTCGCCGTGAGGGCGTGCCGGGGCCCGATTGCGACCCCTGACGCACTGAAGTACGGATCGCCCAGATGGTGGATCCCCCCGACCGCATCGAACTCAAGGTCGAGGCCCCAATAGTCTGGGGCAACGGCGAGCGCGGGAATGCTCGTCACGAGCAATAGACAAAGAGCGACCTCTCTGCGCCAGATCCATGGCATTCTCCCGGGATTCTCCATTTGGCTCTCCTCCCAAGATCATCGCGGGCTCTGCTTCGTCAGCCGCACCATGGTCATCATACAGCGCTATACGTCTCTTGCGGCCTCCGCTTCTGTAAATGCGCAGGCAAGAGGGAACCGTTCGAGGCGTTGAATGGGCACGTAAGATGGGGCCACCGTCAGGGCCGAGTTCCGTTGCATCAGGTGTTCGTGCCTGGCAAGGAAGAGGCCGATAAGGATGTTGACGCTGGGGTGATAACCGGGACAGTCCCGGGAGGATAACAGGGACAGTCCCGGTTCATCTCCGGTTTCTCTCGCCTTGTCCCAGGGCTTTGTGTGGGTCGTGTGTGTTGCCGATCCCCTGAGAGCGTCGGGGCAGTTCTTGACGCCTTACTGCCGCCGGGGCCAGCGGCGTGGTGTGTGCTTCGAGTCACCGCTGACGAACGGAGCGCTCGCGCGCTAGAACACGTCGAAGACCTCGCTCACCAGTCGCCACAGGCCGCGCACCAGCCACTCACCGACGAAGAAGCCGATCACGCCAAGCAGGCCGGGGACGGCGGCGCAAGCCCAGAGCGGCAAGGGCACGTCGAGGGTGAAGCGCAGGACGAGCAGCAGCGCGAGCGTCAGTCCCGCCGCCGCCAGCGCCATGCCGATCCGGTGTCCGAGATGATCCATGCCGGGCTTCTCCGCTCGAGATTGCTGAGCGCATCGCAGCGCGCTTCTGCGTCATCGGCCGGCTCGCCGGCGTCAAGCCACAGAAAAACCCGAGCCGGTCGGGCTCGGGCGCTGGCAGTCGTTTCGAGGTCGCCCGCTCGCAGCGCGGCATGGCGCGCTGCGGCGAACGTCTCAGCCGGCTGTCGCCGGCTCCAGCCAGAACGGTCGCTCGATCGACTCGTCGCTGGGGATGATGGAGACGCGGTTGTTCTGGTAGATGACCTCGCCGTCGCAGCGGGCGAAGAGCGTGTCATCCTTGCCCCGGCCGACCATGAAGCCCGGGCTGAACTTGGTGCCTGTTTGCCTCACGATGATGGCGCCGGCGTTGGCGACCTCGCCGCCGTACAGCTTGATGCCGCGGTACTGCGGGTTGGAGTCGCGGCCGTTCTTGCTGGAGCCTTGTCCCTTCTTATGTGCCATAGCTGCTGCTCCACAACGGGTTTCGCACGTGGCGAGATCCCAATCTGGTTCTTATCGGTCCTCTCGGCGCGCTGCCGTGGGCGCTGTCGCCCGGCCCGGGCGCGAGCCGCAGAGTGTAGCAGGCTCTCAGCGCATGATCCAGCGCTCTTCGCTCGGCTCGTCGATTCCTCCCCGCCGCAGGAGGGCAAGCACCTCACCCGGGGTGGCGTAGGTCAGCGCCAGCGTCTTGCGGAGCACGACGTCCTTGCCGGTCATCGGGTCGACCACCGTCGCGGTTTCGCCGGAGATGTTGCCGACGAAGATCGTCACCTCATCCACGCCCGCGGAGCGCAGGGGCCAGATGACCACGCCGGACTTGGCGTTGGCCTCGCCGACGCGGATCTCGCCGCCGATCGACAGTTCGTCCTCGATGAGCGGATCGTCGAGCAGGCCGAGGATGGCGCGGGTGACATGGGCCGGGGCGCCCGAATCGCGCAGGTTGCCTTCGCTGTCGTACATGATGAACGAGGGGGCGTAGCGCAGGTCTGAGTCGGTGTCGTTGGTCACCGTGTAGGTCAGATACCAGTACGCCTCCGGGCGATCCGTGTC
>CAZZPX010000061.1:0-10901 GCA_964655955.1 uncultured Phycisphaerales bacterium
TGAATCTCGAGCACCTCGCCGCTGCGCAGCTTCACGCGGTATGTCACCGTCGGGGCGGTCTGGATGATCTCGACATCGCCCTCGCGCTCGAGACGTTCCTGGATGATCTCCATGTGCAGGAGGCCCAGAAAGCCGCAGCGGAAACCGAAGCCGAGCGCCTCGTTGTGCTCCGGCTGGTAAGTGAAGCTGGCGTCGTTGAGACTGAGCCGTTCCACGGCCTCGCGCAGCGTCTCGAAGTCCCCGCCGCGCCCGTCCTCCCCGACGTTCGCCGGGTAGAAGTCGCAGAAGACCATCTGCTGCGGCTCCTTGTAGCCGGGCAGGGCTTGCTCGGCGGGATACTTGTCGATGGTGATGGTGTCGCCGACGCGTACATCGCTCAGCGTCTTGATCGAGGCGACCATGTAGCCCGCCTCGCCGGGGCCCAGGGCATCGACCTTGACCTGCTTGGGAGTGAACTTGCCCAGTTCGGTGACGGTGAAGGTGCGGCCTGTCCCCATCATGCGGATCTTGTCGCCCGTCTTGAGCCTGCCGTCGAAGACGCGCAGGTACACCACCACGCCGCGGTAGTCGTCGTACTCCGAGTCGAAGATCAGGGCGCGCAGGCGGTCCGTGACGGGTTCTCGCGGCGGAGGCAGCGTGTCGCAGAGGCGATCCAGCAGTTCCACGATCCCCTGGCCCGTCTTGGCGGAAACGTAGATGCAGTCCTCCGCGGCGAGGCCGAGCACCTGCTCGATCTCCATCGCCACCTCATCCGGATGGGCGTGGGGCAGGTCGATCTTGTTGACCACGGGAATGAGTTCGAGGTTCTGTTCGACGGCAAGGTAGGCGTTGGCGACCGTCTGGGCCTCCACCCCCTGGGTCGCGTCCACGACCAGCACCGCCCCCTCCACGGCCGTCAGGGCCCGGCTCACCTCGTAGGCGAAGTCGACGTGACCGGGCGTGTCGATGAAGTTAAGCATGTACGGCTCGCCGTTGTGCTCGAATTGGACGGTGACGGCGGAAGCCTTGATGGTGATCCCCCGCTCCCGCTCCAGGTCCATCTCATCGAGGAGCTGTTCGCGGGCCTCGCGGTCGGAGACGGCGTGGGTCACCTGGAGCAGCCGGTCCGCCAGGGTGGACTTGCCGTGGTCAATATGGGCAATGATGGAGAAGTTGCGTATTTGCATTGGCGTCCCAATCGTAGCGAAGGTTGGACCCGTTTTCGCTGTGGCAGGCAGAGACCGCAGTGGGGCGCCGCTTCGGCGCACACTGGCTTCCCCTCCCCGGCCGGCCCCGGCCGCCACGTTTCTGCGCCAGGCGTGAATTCCCGGTGGACGGCACCGCATTGTCGGTCATACTTGCAGATACCGGCGAAGCGCCGCGACGCGATCGTCGCTTCACACCTGCTGTGGGGAAAGAAGGAGAACGGTCATGCTCCGCGTTTCTGTCGTCATTGCGTTCTGCGTCTGCGCCGCCCCGGCCACGCTGTACGGGGAGGTATACGGCGTGAAGACCCACGATCCTGTCTCCGGGCCGCCGACCCACCTCTATGTCTTCGCGGAGGACGGCTCCAGTTTCGCGGATCTGGGCGAGATCAAGGTAAACGGAGCCAGCGTCGATGTGGACGCCCTGGCGATCGCCGCAACGGGTGAGCTGTACGCCTACCAGGTTCTCGGTCCCGACTCGCAACTGATCCGCGTTGACCCCGCGACCCTCATCGGCACGCCGATCGGTGAGCCGCTCTACGGTCGAGAGATCCGCGGGGCTGTCTTCGATCTGCCGGGCCACCTTTGGCTTCTGGACAGCGCGAATGATCAGATCCTGAGCGTCTACGAGGACACGGGGCAACCCACCGGCATCCTGCCTGCCGCCCTCACGGTCGACAGCGCGCCGTACAACCTCTCGACGACCTGCGATCTTGCCGTCCGTTCGGATGGGCGTGTAACGCTCTGCGACTTCAGCCAGGTGTACGCGGTCGAGCCGACGTCAGGCCGCATGGACTTCCGTGGGACGATCTCGGGCCTCGCCATCGCCGGGTTGACGTATTCCGCCGATGCCGATTGTCCACTGGAGCTGTTCGGGTACGAGATCAACAACAGCGATGACATCTACTCGATCATCGAGTACGAGGCTTACGCGGCGTCGCTGCTCTACCAGAACATCGTGCCGCAGTACAACGCCGGCCGAGGCGATCTCGCAGCGCTGCCCGCCTTGACCGGCATCCCCTGCCCGGGCGATCTGGACGACGACTGGGACACGGACCAGGCGGATCTGGGCGTGCTTCTTGCCGCGTACAACCAGGATGCCGCGGGCGATCTGGACGGCGACGGCGACACCGACCAGGCCGATCTGGGAGCGCTGCTCGCCGACTACGGCTGCACGCCCTGCGACTGACGTCTGAAGCCTGCCTGCAGGAATGCCTCGCGGCGAGGTGCTCGTCCACGGCCTCACACAGGAAGAGGGGGCGAGCAGACCCGTCGCGCAGAAAAGCGCCCCGGACTAATGCCGGGGCGCCCGTGTGTCATGTCGTCTCGATCATGCCTTGCCTGACTTACGGGCAGTCCTTGCCGTACATGCCCAGCAGTGCACCGAGGTCGGCCTGGTCGGTGTCGCCATCACCGTCGAGGTCGCCGCCGTCGTCTTCGCCATAGGCGGCGAGCAGAATGCCAAGGTCATCCTGACCGACGTAACCGTCACCGTCGAGATCGCCGACGCAGCCGGTTACCTCGACGCTCGAGTCGACGGAGGCGGTGAATGACTCGCCGTAGCAGTCGCTCACGAGGTCGGCGCTGACGGCGTAGGTGTCGGGCAGGGCCGGGGCCTGAACGGTCCAGAGCACTTGCGCCGTATCGCCCGCGGCGATGGCGTCGATCACCGCCGGGTTGGGTCCATTGACGACATTCACGCCGGAAAGCGTCACGACGATGTCGTGAGCGCGGACGTCGCCGGCATTCTCGACTTCGAGGATCACGCTGAAGTTCGCCCCCGCGCTGACGACGCCGGGATGGAACAACTGCGGCAGGAAGGCGGGCGGGGCCGCCGCGACGAACTGCTCGGGCGTCGCGAGGGCGAAGTCCTCCGCGTCGATGTCGGGGTCGAAGTTGCCGTGGGCGTCGACCTTGAGCACGACCATGCCGTCCTGCTGGACGTGCAACTGCTCGACGTTGTCGATGGGCGAGTTCGACTGCGCCAGCAGGTTGCCGGTGAACTCACGGTAGGCGAAGAGATCAAGGTCGCTCAGCGCCTCGATCTGGTTGGGATAGGTCGCGCCGTTGTAGGCGACGTGCCGCTCCCAGACCAGCGTCGCCTTGTCGTTCTCGAACATCTGACCCTTGTAGAGACGGAAGTCAGCGTTCTCCGGCGAATCGGGGACGGAGTCGAGGAAGCAGTCAAGCCCGTGCAGGTAGGCCTGGCCGAGGTTGAGATAGCCCCAGCCGTAGCGGCGGTTCCAGCGCGAGCCGTCGACGTAGTAATCGTCGGAGGTGGTGGAGGTGCCGTTGTCGTCCATGGCGTCGGCGGTGTTGAGCAGGACCGCCTTGCCGCCCATGACGTTGGTGAGGCCCATGTCGTAGAGAAGGACGATGCCGCCGCCGGTGTGCGGCGAGGCGCTGCTCGTGCCGCCGATGTTGCCGAAGCCTCCGCCTGGCATCGTGGAGTAGGAGTTGTTCCCGGGGGCGGTGATATCGGGCTTCTTGCGGCCGTTGAGCGTCGGCCCGGTGCTGCTGGAACTGGTGATGCGATGGACGCTGCGATCGAGGTTGTTATAGTCGTCCATGTTCGCCGAGGCCATGAGGTTGTAGGCGGGCGCGGGATGGGTGATGGTGGTGGTGCCGTAACCGCCGTTGCCGGTGGACTTGGAGACCATGTAGTCAAAGGTGCTGATGACGCCGTCAAAGAACTGGTCGGTGGACCCGTAGTCGACGTCGTTGGCGGTGCCGTTACCGAAGCTGTAGTTGACGTTTTCCGGCTCGCCGGTGGAGGCGATGTAGTCCATGCCGGGCATGGAGACGTCGATACTGCCGGCGCGGGCGACGACGATGGTGTCGCAGCCGTACGCCATGCCGCGGTAGGTCGGGTGGGTGGAGGCGAGGATGCCGGCCATGCCGGTGCCGTGATAGCTGGTGTCATTCACCCCCATGTTGCTGAGGAAGTTGTGGCTGCTGAGATAAGGGTGACTCTGTTCGACGCCGGTGTCGAGCACGCCGACATCATGCACGCCGCCGTCGATGCCGTTCGCCCAGAAGCCGTCTTCGAGGCCAAGCGAATGGCGATGGTTGTCGAGTTCCGGCTCGCCGGGCGCGTTGATGTCGATGGCGGCGACGAGCGGATGGGCGGCGAGCTGTGCCACTTTCTCGGCCGACAGGCGCACACTGAGAACGTTCATGCTGCTGATGCGCTCCGCCACCTCTCCGCCGATGCCCTCGACGAAGCCGGCCAGTTCATTCTGCGTCGGCGCGACCGCCTGCGCGACCTGTGCGGCGATACGCTGCCGCGCTTCGCGCATCAGGTCGTCAAGCTGCTCGGAGAGCGCGCGGCGGGCGGCGAGGTCGGCGTCCGAGAGGGGCACGGCGGTAAAGGCCTGTTCCTCGGCGGGCGTCGTCAGCGAGTCGGGCAGCGACCGCCGCGTCACCGCCTGGATCTGCTGCGTCAGTAGCGCCCGCTGCGGCTCGAGCGAGCGCAGCACCTGCCGGCTGATGGGGGCGGCGGGCTGCTCGAAGAGCACCACGATCAACTCCAGCGTCGCATCCGGGGAAGCAGCCGTCAGGAGACGCTCGACGGCCGGAGAGAGAATCTTCGGCTGCTGCGTGCGCACATGCTGGCGCAGGGCGTCATGGGTGAACGTCTGGCCATTGGCGGTATAGAGCGTCACTTCCTCGCCGTCGACGCGGCTCTTGCTCACGCGATAGCGCACGCCGTTGAACGTGGCGTAGGCAGGATGATCGGCGGTCAGATTGGCCGGGGCCGGCACAGCCGCTGGGGCCGCGGAGAGGGCGGAGCCGCTGACAAGAACGCAGACGCACAGGCACGAGCTGGGGTATCGCAAGGTACAACGCACGATGATCTCTCCAGGATGAGGATGTCGGGGTCGAATAAACAGTCGCCGAACGGCGGATCTCCCCAACCGCAGGGTACTCCCAGTTGTCGCATTTGACCAAAGGAATCTACGGTTTCCAGAGCCCGTCGCTGCAATTGAAAAGGAAAACAATCGTCTGAAATGGGACCTGCTGCCGCTTCCGCAGGGGGGAACGCTGAGAATCCAGGCGGCCGACGCGCAGCACGCAGCATGAATCGTCGCGCCTGTTCGTTGCGCGCCCCGCTTGCCCGAAGGTCGGGACGGGTGGACGCTTCGCGGCCGTTACGCGCGCTGGGTCAATTCCTCCTTACGGGCAATCCTGGCCGTAGACGCCAAGCAGGGCGCCGAGATCGGCCTGGTCGGTGTCGCCGTCGCCGTCGATGTCGCCGCCGCTATCCTGGCCGTACGAGCTGAGCAGGATGCCAAGGTCGCTCTGGCCGATGGCGCCGTCGCCGTTCAGGTCCCCCGGGCAGCCCTCGCCGCAGTCGTAGCGAACGACCTGAAAGGCGTCGACCGCGGCCTCGATGTGGGAGATCCAGTTCGTGTCTGAGGCTTCGAAGCGCACGCGCATGAAAGGCGTCGGCGCGATCACATCGGAGATGCGAAAGGTGTGGACCTCCCATACCGGCGATGCGTCCTGGCCAAGCGTCTCCAGCAGGTGCCAGTTCACCCCGTCGTCATTCGAGATGTAGACGTGCATGAATTCGACGTCGAAATTGGCGCCGAAGTTGTTGGTGAACCAGACGGCATAGCTCAGCATGGCGTCGCCATCGCCCAGATCGAAGGTGGGCGAATCGAGGAACGTGTAGCCGGCATCCACGTCGTTGTTGGGTTCGCCGTTCCCCGTCACGAAGCACTGGCCGGACCCGTCGTAGTCGTGCGGCGGATCGCCATGATTTGCGAAGTTGGGCACGCCGCGCTCCCACATGCCGCCCAGCGCGTCGCCGCTCACGCTCCACCCCTGGTCCGTCTCGAAGTCATCCGCCCAGACGGTGAGGATCTCGTGCACGACGAACGCCTCGTAATGCCGATCGGGCGCATCGAAGGGATCGGTGAAGGCGTCGCCCCCGTCGCTCACGGCGCTGAAGTGGAATGAGACGGTGGACTCGCAGGCGGCGGGAGGCAGCGGCGCCTGGTAGAGATCGTCGCCCGCCGCCTGCATCACGGTGGACTCCCAGCCGTCGCCGACATCGTAGTGCAGCCGCACCGTGCCGGGTTCAAGGGCGGCATCGCCCATCGTCGTCACCTCGACGGAAATGACGGTTCCCCCCGCCGGATCGACGTTGTCCGGCAGCCCGAGCGGTTGCTCGAAGACGAGCGCATCCGCCGGGACGGTCACGCCCGCCTGATCCACGAGCCAGCCGACCATCCCACGGGTCATGTTCGCGGCGAAGTCGAAATTGAGATAGCCCGGCGTGTCGAAGCTGTCCTGCGGCGAATGATAGTTCGGGTTGGACCAGATGTACTCCTCCGCGACGGCCATGGCGGGAAAGCCGAGCGAGTCGAACGGCGCGTGGTCCGTGCGATTGGTCCAGCCGGCGAAGTGGCCGACGATGTCGCCGTATTCGTGCAGCGCCGCGGTGACAGCGTCAATGAACCAGCCATCGCCGTAACGTGCGAGGAGCAGCGCCCCTTCTCCATCGGGAGAATACGCGACCATGTCGCAGGAGATCATGCCGCGAATGTCGTCAGCCGCATGGTCGGCGGCGTAGGCGGTGCTGCCGATGAGACCCTGCTCCTCGCGATCGAAGGCGATGAGGCGAATCGTCGAGTCACTTTCGTACGGGCCGAGCACGCGCGCCGCCTCGAGGATCAACGCCACGCCAGAGGCGTTGTCGTCCGCGCCGGGATTGTTCACCGAATCGTAGTGGGCCCCGATGATGTAGATGTGGCCGGGCGTCGTCGCACCCAGTCGAGTCGCCACCACGTTGTAGTACGTCGAACCCTGGTACTGGAACGGATGCAGTTCGACGCTCCAGCCATAGCTCGTGAAGAGCGACTGGATGTTGTTCCGTGCCAGATCATGATGCACGCCGTAGCCGCGATTGTGCCCGTCGTGCGTGTACAGCCAGTCATCCATCAGTTCGACGTAATTGTCGCGGCTGACTTCGGCGGCGGCGGCGCGGCCCTGCGGCGAGGCGAACGTCGGCGCCGCGCTCGCCCACGACAGCAACACGGCGAGGAAAGTGGTCTGCGCGCAATACGCTCGGCTGGTTCGCATGCGTTCTCCTCTTTGAACTGCGCCCGCCGGATGGAGGCAAGCGCTGCACCGGCGTCTCGCGCACGGCAATTGCGGTTGCCGGCTGCCTGTTTGTCAAACGGAGCCCGGACGCCTTCGCGCCCGGGCCCGTTCCTCTCTTCCGGCGTCCGTCAGATCAGGCGCAACTCAGGGGCAATCCTGGCCGTAAACGCCGAGCAGCGCGCCGAGGTCCGCCTGGTCGGTATCGCCGTCGCCGTCAATGTCGCCGCCGCCGTCCTGGCCGTAGGAGCTGAGCAGGATGCCCAGGTCGCTCTGGCCGACGGTACCATCGCCGTCGAGATCGGCGGGGCAGTCAGATTCGCAGTCGTAGCGCAATACGGCGAAGGCGTCAACGCCCGCCTCGACGACCGACCCGTCGTTCAGGTCCGACGCTTCATAACGCACGCGGATCTGGTTGTTGGGCGTAACGAAATCGCCGACGGTGAAGCTGTGCACGTTCCAGCCGCCCGCGGAGACGGGGCCGATCGTCTCGACGAGCGTCCACGTCGAGCCGTTGTTGTTGGAGACGTAGATCTTGAACAGGTCGTTGTTGGGGTCGGCGCCGAAGTTGTTGGTGTACCAGATGGCGGCACTGATGATGGCGTCGCCGCCGGACAGGTCGATGGTCGGCGAGTCGAGATAGGTGTAGCCGCCGTCGATGTCGGTGTCGCCCGAGCCGTTCTCCGTGACGTAGCACATTCCCGAGCCGTCGTGGTCCGCGGGCGGGTCGCCGCGTTCCCCGCCGCCGTTGGGCACGGCCCGCTCCCACATGCCGGTGCTGGCGTTGCCGCTCACCTGCCAGCCGGTATGGGTCTGGAAGTTGTCGCTCCAGAGCGTGATGATGTCGTTGACCGCCAGCGCCTGGAAGCTGGCGTCGGGAGCTGCATAGGGATCGGTGTAGGTGTCGCCGCTCATTCCCTGGGCGCTGACGTAGTACTTCACGTCTACGCCGCACGGCGCTGCGGGGAAGACCGCGTCGTAGACGTTGTCACTGATCACCTGCATCGGCGTATTCTGCCAGCCGCTGCCAACGTCGTAGTGCAGCACGCCCGTGCCGGGCAGCGGGGTCTCGTCGCCGACGCCCAGCACCTCGACGCGCATGGTCGTGCCGCCCTGCGGCGAGACCCAGTCGGGCCGGCCGGCAGGAAACTCAAAGTCGAGCGTGTCGACGTCAACGTGCACCACCGCCTGGTCCACCAGCCAGCCGACGATCGTCCGCGTCATGTTCGTGGCGTAGTCGAAGTTGAGATAATTCGGCGTGTCGAAGCTGTCGTTCTGCTGGTGATAGAAGGGGTTGCTCCACACGAGGCTCTCGATCAGCAGCGCCGAGTCGACGCCGAAGTCGTCGAAGCTGGCGTGATCGCTTTGACCGTTCCAGCCGCTGTAGTTCTGCGTGAGCCCGCCGTAATCCCACAGGGCCTGGTTGATGCTGTTGATCAGCCAGGTGTCGTTGCTGCGGGCGTAGGTCAGGGCCGAGCCCGTGCCGGTGTCGGTGTTGACCATGTCGCCAGAGATCACCGCGAGGCCGTCGTCACCGGAGTGCTGGCTGGCGTAGGCATAGCTGCCGTAGAGCCCTTGCTCCTCGCGATCGAAGGCGATGAGGCGGATGGTGTAGTCGGACTCGTACTGGCCGAGCACGCGCGCGGTTTCGAGGATGAGGGCCGTCCCCGAGGCGTTGTCGTCAGCCCCGGGATTGTCGACGGAGTCGTAGTGTGCGCCGACGATGTACTCCTGGTTGGGGAAGCTGACGCCCGTGCGCGTGGCCACGACGTTGTAGTACGTCCCGCCGAAGTAGTTGAAGGGATGCAGTTGCACGTCCCAGCCGTAGCTCTGGAAGAGCGTGACGATGTTGGCGCGGGCCAGATCGTGCTCCGGGCCGAAGCCGCGATCGTCGCCGTTGTGCGTGTACAGCCAGTTGTCCATGAGATCGATGTAGTTGCTCTGACTGACCTGCTGGGCGGCGAACTGGCCCGCGTCGGAGGCGAGGGCAGCCGTCGCGGCGAGCGAGAGCACCGCACCGCCGACCGCCAGCCGCGCGAACCTGTGAAGAGAGGAAATCGTTGCCATGGGTCTCACTATCTCCTTTGTGTGAACCGGCCTGGGCGAAGCAGCCCGAGCGCGAACCGCGCAGCCGGCCTCTGAGCGACCGAATGATCGGACCTTCGGGCAGAACGCCCGCAGGCCTGGCCCCCGTCGTGTCCAGTATGACCGCAATTGGCGTCGCGGGGAACAGAAACCGGCGAAATTCGCCGTCGGGAAACAACGTTTCCGCAAGCAGCGACACGCATGCAGCCGGGGCAATATCTCCGTTCTCAACCCCGCAGCACAGGACGGTAAGGCGTCCAAGTTGGCTCCGGGGCATCGCCACGTTCCCCGGTTCACTGGGGTGGCAGTTCAGCGCCAGCGATCAAGACGACTCGCCACGGAGGGCGACCGCCCTCACCTGACGGTCGGGCTTGACGCCGACATGCCGGATTGTGGCTCCGAAGTGGGCAATGGGAGGACTGAGGCGGGCCCGCCACGGTGGCCTGAGGCGGTGTGGCGATCGACGTCGTCGCCGCCCGCCTGATCTCCACTGAGAAAATTGCGCACTTTCCTTTCGCAGTCGGCCGGTCGACGTCGCGAATCGGGTTGAAGGCCGACAGCGGGTCGGCCGCCCAATCGCAGCTTCAATCGGAGATAGAACCATGAAGCGATCAGCACTTCTGACCGGCGCAATCGGCATTTCGCTGTGCGGCTCCCTCGCCCAGGGCGAAATCACGCTCTATTGCGGAAGGGAGTAGAGCGGGAAAGGGAGTGAAGCGGACGGGTACGATCTTCCATAAACCGTACCTGTCCCGCTTTCTGGTCCGTACCTGTTCCGCTTCTTGGTCGGTTCAGTCGCAGACCGTGCCGTACTTGTAGAGCAGGATGCCGAGGTCGGACTGATCGGTGTCACCATCGCCGTCGAGGTCGCCGCCGTCATCCTGGTTGTAGGCGGCCAGCAGTTCGCCGAGGTCGCCCTGGTCGACATCGTTATCGCCATCCAGGTCGCCGACGCACTCGCAATCATCGGGGAAGTTGTTGTAGTTCACATCCTCGCTCGTGCCATTGGCCACATCGCAGAGGTCGCGTACGCCGTTGCCGTTGCAATCCTCACCGGGGAACATCGCCAGGTCGCACATCATGAAGATGTGGATCGCATCGCCGTTGTAGTTGGAGACGACGATCTCCGTCCCGTCGGCGCTGATGTCGAGGCCGGCCCAACCGAACGAGCCGCCAAAGTCGGTGAACACGTTCGTAACGTCACCGGTCGCGGGATCGACGCGCACCACGCGCAGATCGCCGCCGTCCGCAACGAATAGGTCGCCCGACAACGGGTCGATTGCGATGCCGCACGGGGAAGCGATTGGTTCGGACGTCACCAGTTCCACGACGGTTCCACCTTCCTCGAGCACCCAGACATACCCGGCCGCATCCGCGATGTAGACATCGGTTTCGCTGATGGCGACATCGCTGGCCTCGACCAAGGCTCCGTCGTCGGGAACCACCTCCCACTCGTTCTCGGGGCTCTCCAGGGAGAACGCCCACAGTCCATCCGGACTGGTCGAACCGCGGTCTGCAACGAGA